>NZ_JAUMYS010000011.1 GCF_030528505.1 Tannerella sp. | reverse complement strand
TGCCGTCGCGTTCGCACAAAACGCCATTACATTTTTGAAATGCACCATTGTGCTTGCACAATATGCGTTTACACTTTTGAAATGTTCCGTTGTGCTAACGCAATGCGCGTTCGCGTTTTTGAAATGTCCGGATATAGCCTTTCTCGCCGTCATGTTATTTCTTCTCTTTTACAGCTCGCTGTCTTTTATCCGCTCGGCATTTTCGGCAACGATGAGGCGGTCGATACAGTCCTGTATATCGCCGTTCATAAAAGCGGCGAGGTTGTAAATCGTATAATTGATACGATGGTCGGTGATGCGCCCTTGCGGGAAATTGTAGGTGCGGATTTTGGCAGACCGGTCGCCCGTCGAGACCATCGTCTTGCGACGCGAGGCAATGTCGTCGATGTACTTCTGATGCTCCTTGTCGTAAATGAAAGAACGCAGACGGGCGAGGGCGCGCTCCTTATTTTTCGGCTGGTCGCGCGTCTCGGTACATTCGATATGGATTTCTTCGACGATACCGGTCAGCGGGTTCTTCCAATTGTAGTTCAGACGTACGCCGGATTCTACCTTGTTGACGTTCTGGCCGCCCGCGCCACTGCTACGGAACGTATCCCAGCGGATTTCTCCCTCGTTAATTTCGACATCGAACTCGTCGGCTTCGGGAAGCACGGCTACCGTAGCGGCCGATGTATGCACTCGTCCCTGTGTCTCGGTCTGAGGTACGCGCTGTACGCGATGCACGCCCGACTCGTACTTGAGAATACCGTATACCCCTTCGCCGGCGACGGTGAAGATGATTTCCTTAAAGCCGCCCGACGTCCCTTCGTTGCAGCTCGATACGGCAATTGTCCAGCCTTTCGTCTCGCAGTATTTCGAGTACATCCGAAACAAATCGCCGGCAAACAAGGCCGCTTCGTCGCCTCCCGTGCCGCCGCGAATCTCCACAATCGCGTTTTTCGCGTCTTCCGGATCGGCGGGAACGAGCATCAGCTTGATTTTCTCCTCGCATCGAGGAATTTTTTCTTCACACGCGGCCACTTCTTCACGAGCCATTTCCTTCAGGTCGGGATCGTTCTCGCTCATCAGGATGCGTTTACCTTCGTCAAGGTTGCCCAACAGGTTTTCGTATTCCTTCTTAGCCGCGATAAGGTCTTCGAGATTTTTGTATTCTTTCGTCAAACGAACGAAACGCTTCTGATCGGCGATAACTTCCGGGTCGGTAATCAGCGTAGAGACCTCGTCGAAGCGTCCGGTAAGGCCTTCGAGTTTTTGAAGCAGGGAATGATGATCTGTCATCTGAATAAAACGTGTAATGATGATGAAAAACGAAACGTGACGGAAGCTCTCACTTTAATATATGAACTCTCCGAACTCGCTTCGAATGATTAACTCTTTCTTTTCTCCCGGCTCGACGCGTCCTACCACCTGCGCGTCAATGCCGAACGACTTGGATACGGCAATCACCTCGTCCGCTCTTTCGGGAGCGAGGTAAATCTCCAGTCGATGGCCCATGTTGAACACTTTATACATCTCTGCCCAGTCTGTTCCGCTCTGTTCGCGGATGAGGCGGAACAGTGGCGGTACGGGAAAGAGGTTATCTTTCACGACGCGTACCTGATCCACGAAGTGCAGGATCTTTGTCTGCGCGCCGCCCGAACAATGTACCATGCCGTGTATCTCGCCACGCATCGTATCGAGCAGCTCTTTCACCACCGGCGCGTACGTGCGCGTGGGAGAGAGCACCAACTTACCGGCATCGAGGGGTACGCCGTCTATGGCATCGGTCAGCCTCATGCCGCCCGAGTAGACCAGTTCGCGAGGTACCGCCGCGTCGTAACTTTCGGGGTATTTTTCGGCCAGATAGCGGGCAAAGACATCGTGCCGCGCGCTCGTCAGACCGTTGCTCCCCATCCCTCCGTTGTACTCCTTCTCGTACGTGGCTTTTCCGAACGATGCCAGCCCGACGATCACGTCGCCGGGACGTATGCGGGCATTATCGATCACATCGCTGCGACGCATGCGGCAGGTAACCGTGCTGTCGACGATGATGGTACGCACCAAATCGCCGACATCGGCCGTTTCGCCGCCGGTGGCGTAGACGCCTACACCCATATCGCGCAGCTCGGCCAACAGCTCGTCCGTTCCGTTGATGATGGCTGAGACCACTTCGGCCGGGATAAGCATTTTATTTCTGCCGATCGTGCTTGATACAAGAATATTGTCGATCGCGCCTACGCAGAGCAGGTCGTCGATATTCATGATCAGCGCATCCTGCGCGATACCTTTCCACACGGACAGGTCGCCCGTCTCTTTCCAATAGAGATAAGCCAGCGACGACTTGGTTCCGGCGCCGTCGGCATGCATAATGTTGCAATACTCCGGATCTCCCCCCAATACGTCGGGGATAATCTTGCAAAAGGCTTTCGGGTAAAGCCCTTTGTCGATGTTTTTAATGGCGTTGTGTACATCTTCTTTCGATGCGCTTACGCCGCGTTGCATATATCGTTGGTCGCTCATAGTTTATGTTGTTTTTTAGAGGTCGATGTTTGTTTTGTCGCGCTTTGAACCGTTTTCTTCGTAGCTGTCGCAGTTGCCGGCTTCTTTGTCGCAGCCGATGCCTTCGCGGGCGTTCCTTTTTTCTTCGTGTCGGGAGCTTTCGAGGCTGCCGGTTTGTTCGCGTGACGCGCTTTCGATTGTTTCGGCGTCGCTTGCGGTTTCGTTTCTTTAACCGTATCGAAAGAATGCAACTTGTATTTCTCGATCAGCCCGATCAACTTACCCGCGTACTGCGGATCGGTCGCGTATCCGCACTTTTTCAGACCGTGCGCCCATGCTTTATAGTCCGTCGGCTTTAACTTGAAAAGCGGTTTGTAATGGTCTCGCTCGGTGAGGAAACGGGAATGATCTTCGAACGATTCCTCAGCTCTCACGTACTTTCGAAACGGCTCCTGCTTCCGATCGTCATCTCTGTAAATGCAAGGCCCTTTCCAGTCTTTGCACTTAATCCCGAAATGGTTGTTGCCAGCCAGCGCCAAATAGCTCTGCCCTGCGCCCGACTCCAACAGACCTTGTGCCAAAATAATGCTCGCCGGAATCTTATGCCTTTGCTGCTGCCGGATAGCCGTTTTATGATACGTCCGGATATACTCTTCGCAGATCGACGGGCTAAGCTTGTCCGATGTCCGTGATGGTTGTGCTCCGGTCCGGCAGTATCCTGCCAGAGTGGCAAGAAACCCAACCAGGACCGTATAATAATATGTGCGAAGGCGATGCAGCATTTGTTCGTTATCTGAGTTTAAGCGTTTCTCCTTCTACCGGAACGTAATCCGGGTCTTTGTCATTGAGCTTGTAAAGATTCTTGAGCCGTATGCCGTAATATTGCGAGATACTGTGCATTGACTCTCCGATCTGTACTTGATGGAAGAGGTTGGGCTTTTCAGCCTTCTTGTTTTTCTTTTCCAGATAGACAATGTCGCCTTGGCGGAGCGGGAAATCTTCCGGCACTTCGTTGTATCGTGCCAAGTCTTTTGTCTTGAATCCCAGATCGTCGGCGATTTGTGCGAACGAATCGTCATACCGTGCGACGGTATAAATCAATCCGTATGTTTTGTAAACATTTCGAGGGAGCAATCCTTTTCCGTCGTTCGCAGTTGGTTTTTGGGGCTGTACTGATGCCTTTTTGATTTTCTTCTTCGTGGATTTTTTCTTGGACGATGAGGGCTTGTGAACACTCTTTCCGTCCACGTCATACAAATACAGCTCATAGTCTTCAATCAGTTTAATGAGTTTGTTGGCGTACGCTCGATCGGTGGCATATCCGCACTGTTGAAGTCCCTTGGCCCATCCCCGGTAGTCTTTTTTGTTCAATGTAAACAGCTTGGCGTAGCGCGGACGTTCGGACAGGAAACGGGAATGATCTTCATAGGAATCTTTGACGGAACCGTACCTGCGGAAGCATTCGTTTCTCAGATCGTCGTCGTGATATGCTTTTTTACCTTTCCAGTCTCGATGACATTTGATGCCGAAGTGATTATTCGCCTCTCTGGCCAGCCTTGCCCGACCGGCACCCGACTCAAGAATCGCCTGAGCCAGCTTGATGCTGGCCGGAATATTGTATTTCTTCTCTTGCTCTGCCGCTAGATGATTGTACTGATCGATGTACTGTTCGTACGATGCGATCTTACGCTGGCCCAAGGCTTGCCAAATAACCGTAAGCCCAATCAACAATACGAGCGTTTGTCGGGTATATTTGTTCATAGTCAATATACTTTCTTCGGAATTAAGGATGCAAAGGTAAAGAAATAAATCGGAATATGTTTTGTCGGGCTGCTCCCTCGTTCTCGTTGTCCGACGTGAAGAAAATCGTCTCGTTCGGAGGATATACGGCTTCGTTTATCGGAGCTGATCTCCTCGCTCGGCCAGATGGAACGGCCTTCTTCGCCATCCGTAGCCGCAAAGTTATTGCGGCATGGAATACTGACCTGACCGGTCTTCAAACGATGTGACAATGACAACATATCCCCCTTATAACATCTCCATACAAAATTTGGATGGCAATATTCTGTTTTTTTAACATCATGCAAAAAAGAACTGTTTTCATGCTAAAATCCCTGAAAGCAGCGTAAGAGGGTTGCATAATTCTTGAAAACAACGTAGTTTTGCAACCCTAAAAAATTATTATGGTATAGAATAGAGCACATGAAAAAGAAATTCGTTTATTTGTTAGGACTTTTGGTAATGACTGTGGCCGTACAGGCACAGATCCTGACCCCTGTTAAATGGAAAATCCAACTGGAAGACTCTGAATCTGCAGAGAAGACTGTGACGTTCACGGCAACGGCCGATCAGGGCTGGCATGTCTACGATATGAACTTACCCAAAGGTGGACCGATTTCGACCTCGATCACGTATGAGACGCTCAAAGGTGCCGAGCTGGTTGGAAAACCTACTCCATCGGTAGCTCCCAGCGTCGTGCGCGACGAGCAGGCATATCCCGGCCTCGAACTGAGATGGTATTCGGGAACGGTGACGTTTACGCAGAAAATTAAAGTGACCGACCCGAAAGCATTTAAGATGGTCGGCGAAGTGGAATACATGGCTTGCAACGACGAATCCTGTCTGCCTCCCGAAACGGAATCGTTTGCGTTCGATCATAGGCACGTGAAAAAAACGACACAGGTGGCCGAAGCCAGTCCGTCCGATACGACGACCTCCGAAGAACTTGCGGATGGAACGACGCAAGCAGACGGTGAGGATACCACGCAGGCATTGGAACTTGCTCCGGCGATGCACAATACCGCAAAAACAGCTGCCCCCGACGGCGTGCTTACGCTTAGACAGGAATTGTGGACACCGGTAATCGGCGACCTCAAATCGTTTGGCGACGCGACGATTTCGGCTACCGATACTTCGTGGCTCTACATCTTTCTGGCCGGATTTATCGGCGGGTTGATCGCTTTGCTGACGCCTTGCGTTTGGCCGATGATTCCGATGACGGTAAGTTTCTTCCTCAAACGTAACAAAAGTCGCCAGAAAGCGATCCGTGATGCGCTGATTTACGGTGTCTCCATCATCGTAATCTACCTCACGATGGGACTTCTTATTACCGGAATATTCGGAGCCAGCGCATTGAATGATCTTTCGACGAATGCCGTCTTCAATATTATTTTCTTCCTGTTACTCGTGCTGTTTGCCGTGTCGTTCTTCGGAGCGTTCGAGTTGGTGTTGCCGGCATCTTGGACGAACAAGATGGACAGCAAGGCCGATTCGACTTCCGGTATTCTGAGCATCTTCTTCATGGCTTTCACTTTGGCGCTCGTTTCGTTCTCGTGCACAGGGCCGATTATTGGAACGCTGCTTGTCGAAGCCGCTTCGCAGGGTACGAGTATCGCTCCGGCCATCGGAATGTTTGGCTTTGCACTGGCACTCGCCATTCCTTTTGCCTTATTCGCCGTGTTCCCGAACCTGCTTCAGAACATGCCGAAATCCGGCGGATGGCTGAACTCGGTAAAAGTCGTGCTGGGTTTCCTCGAACTTGCCCTCGCGCTCAAGTTCCTCTCCGTAGCAGACCTCGCATACGGTTGGCGAATCTTAGATCGCGAAGTATTCCTCGTGCTGTGGATTGTGATCTTCGTGTTGCTGGGTATCTATCTGCTCGGAAAGCTCAAACTTAAACACGACAGCGACCTGCCTTATGTTTCCGTACCGCGCCTCTTTATGGCGATCATCTCGCTCGCGTTTGCCGTTTACATGGTTCCCGGATTATGGGGGGCACCGTTGAAAGCCATCAGCGCCTTCGCGCCTCCACTCTATACCCAAGACTTCAATCTTTACGAAGATGAGGTACATGCCGTTTATGACGATTATGAAGCGGGAATGGCTTATGCCGCACTGGCCAATAAACCGGTGCTGATCGATTTTTCCGGTTACGGATGTGTAAATTGTCGGAAAATGGAAGCCTCGGTATGGACAGATCCGGCCGTCAAGAAACTGATTGATGAGAAATTCGTGCTGATTACGTTGATCGTCGACGACAAGACGAAACTACCGGCTCCGATCATGATTGAAGAAAGTGGTAAAGAACGTAAACTGAAAACGATAGGCGATAAGTGGAGTTATTTGCAGCGTCACAAATTCGGGGCGAATGCACAGCCGTTCTATGTCATCCTCGATAACGAAGGAAAGCCGCTCTCCCCGTCGTATGCTTTTGACGAGGATGTAGCCAAATATGTAGGCTTCCTCGAAAACGGACTGCGTAACTATCAGCAGAAAGGTAAGTGAGGACGAGTACAAGAGAAGAGCGCTTGGAGGCCTTCGGGCGTTTGCTCGATGTCATGGACGAATTACGTGAAAAGTGTCCATGGGATCGAAAGCAGACGAACGAAAGCCTCCGTGCCAATACGATCGAAGAAACGTATGAGCTGAGTGAAGCGATTCAGAAAAATCTGCCGGCCGATATCAAGAAAGAACTCGGCGATCTGCTTCTGCACATTGTCTTCTACGCTAAAATAGGCGAAGAGAAGAAAGAGTTTGATATTAAAGATGTTTGCGACGCGTTATGCGATAAATTGATTTTCCGTCATCCGCATGTTTTCGGAGACGCGGTAGCAGAGAACAGTCGTGTCGTGGAGCAGTCGTGGGAGCAATTGAAGCTGAAAGAGAAAGACGGAAACAAGACGGTGCTCGACGGAGTGCCTTCGTCGTTGCCTTCGTTGATTAAGGCTTATCGGATGCAAGACAAGGCACGCAATGTGGGTTTCGACTGGGAGAAACGCGAGCAGGTTTGGGATAAGATTCAGGAGGAACTCAACGAATTCCGTTCCGAAGTGGATCGTATGGAAGCCGACAAGATGGAAGCCGAGTTCGGTGATTTTCTGTTCGGAATGATTAATGCCGCACGACTCTATAAAATCAACCCCGACAATGCGCTCGAACGTACGAATCAAAAATTTATCCGCCGTTTCAACTACCTCGAAGAGCATACCATCCAGCAGGGACGGTCGCTCAAAGAGATGACGCTCGCCGAGATGGATGCCATCTGGGACGAGGCGAAACGGCTCGGACTCTAATACGTTACTTTGACGTGAAAAACGCCCAGCCATTTTATTGATGGAGGGCGTTTTTTGGTGTCTTATGACAACTCCAGCATGCGTTGGATCGGTTTGACGGCGCGTAGACGAATGGCCTCGTCTACGAGTATTTCGGGCGTCTCGTCTCGCAGGCAACGATAGAGCTTTTCCATCGTATTTAAACGCATGAAACTGCATTCGTTGCAGGCGCACGTGCTATCGTTGGGAGGAGCCGGAATAAACGTCTTGTGCGGATTGCGTTTACGCATCTCATGGATGATGCCGCTCTCGGTCGATACGATAAACTCCGTTTTCGGCGATTGCACGGTATAGTTCAGCAGCGCGGCCGTCGAGCCGATAAAATCGGCAATCTGCAAGACAGGCTGCTTGCATTCGGGATGTGCGATAATTTCAGCTTCCGGATGTGCTTTCTGGAGAGCAAGGATTTTCTCCAGCGAAAACTGTTCATGTACATGACATGCGCCGTCCCATAAAAGCATATTGCGTCCGGTTACGCTGTTAATGTAATTACCCAGATTTCGGTCAGGCCCGAAAATGAGCAGGGCATCTTCAGGAAACGAAGCCACAATCTTATGGGCATTCGTCGACGTAACGACCACATCGGTCAGCGCTTTGACGGCAGCCGAAGTATTTACATACGAAATCACCTGATGGTCCGGATGCGCTTTGACGAATTTCTCAAACTCATCGGCCGGACAGCTGTCTGCCAGCGAGCAACCGGCTGCCATATCGGGAATAAGCACTTTCTTCTCCGGACAGAGAATTTTTGCCGTCTCACCCATAAAATGCACACCGCAGAGCACAATGATATCGGCCGTTGTCTTAGCCGCCCACTGAGCTAATGCAAGACTGTCGCCCACTTTGTCGGCTATATCCTGAATATCTCCCGTCTGGTAATAATGTGCCAGAATAAACACATTCTTCTCTTTCCTCAAACGGTTTATTTCTGCTGCATAATCAATCCTTTCCATCATAAATCATCCTTAAACTACAGGCCACAAAAATAATATATTTTTCCGGATAAGGTTATCCGGATGTATCAGCTCGCAGGCATGCCCGAAAAGCAGAACGTAGATTCCGACATCACGCTGTTTTGACCTTCTTTTTTTTAGAAAGTGAAAACATTTTTCTTCCCGCTTCTCATCCGTGTTCTTCATACGAAAGATTGAAAAAAACGAATGAAAAAACAAAAAAAAGAACTTTTCATGAACAATCTTGATATGCCCCTTGTTTTAAGGGTACAAACGGGTCTTCTTTAGGGCATATCGCCACGGACGAGAAAACTGAGAAGACCGCGAGTGTAAAGAATGAAATCGGCGGAACGGACACAGATAAGGAGGAAGTAGCCTGTCCGTATCGGGGAATGTACTTTGCTTCAAAATATAGCATCTCGCCCCCGAAAAGTCCGAATTCATCCGGAGCCCGAACGAGGGAAGTCCGAACCTGAAAAAAAAAGCTATGAAAGTCGGTACTTCTACCGATTACCATAGATAAATAGTTGTTTGTTTTAGTTGATTTGGAAAAAGGTCAGACTGTGAAGTTCGACCTTTTTTTTGTTTTTTTTCGAGTCCCCCCCCCGTACGTGAACTTTTGTTTAGTAAGCCGTTGCGAAAGGTTAAATAGTGGCAATATCGCTCGTCATACCAATCTTTACATGTACTTTTGTCCTTCTCTGCTCAAAGAAAAAAACAGAAAAAGAGCAAAATGTCGAGCTGAGATTTTTATGAACAGGTATATTTACGAAAAAAGTATTTTTATGAAGCATGTTTTGAAATCGGTATTCGTACTGCTGGCCATGTTCGCAGCGAATGCCATGCAGGCACAAGATGCCTCGAAAGCCTTGAAACAAGGCGATAAAGTAAAAGAATTTACCTTGAAGAATGCAAAAGGCGAAGAAGTCAGCCTATCTGCTCTTCTGAAAAAAGGGCCTGTCGTACTCACATGGTACAGGGGCGGATGGTGTCCGTATTGCAATTTGGCGCTGAAACAATTGCAGGAGGAGCTTGCACAGATCAAAGAGCAGGGAGCCACGTTGGTAGCGTTGACGCCCGAATTGCCTGATCATAGTTTGACGACACAGGAAAAAAATGCGCTCGAGTTTGAAGTGCTTACCGACCTTCATAACGAGGTGGCTCGTTCCTATGGATTGGTGTTTAAGCTCGATCCGCAGACAGCCGAGCGTTATGAAAGCATGCTCCATCTTTCCGCGCATAACGGAACCGATTCATCCGAGCTGCCGATTCCTGCTACGTATGTGGTCGATACAGAGGGAGTCATCCGTTATGCTTATGTCAATCCCGACTATAAACAGCGGGCAGATGCCAAAACGGTTGTTGAACAACTAAAAAAACTCAAGTAAAACAGAATCTGTTTTGAATAGAAGTATGTTTACGAAAAGCGCTTCGGATAGCAAATTCTTTCTAAGAGGATTGGCTATTCGAAGCGTTACCTTTTATCGATTTTAATACTTCGTCCAAACGATAAAACGTCTCGTCCGATCGAAAAAACATCCTGCGCGAACGAAAAAATGCCCCGTCAGAACGAAAAAACATTCTGTTCAAGAAGTAAAATAAACTCTCCAAACGATAAAACGTCTCGTCCGGTCGAAAAAACACTCCGTCAGAACGAAAAAATGCCCTGTCAGAACGAAAAAACACCTTGTCAGACGAAAAAAACGTACCCCCTAAAACAGGTAAACCCCGGAATCTACGGATTAAGCGTTTTCACGCGATCCGCAACTTCTTCCATCAGCCATTTAGGGGTCGACGTTGCACCACAGACGCCTACACTTCGAATATCCTCCGGCAGCGGCTCGGTAATATCAGCGGCAGAAGTAATAAATACGGAACGGGAATTTGCTTGGAGACACTGATCGAACAACATCTGTCCGTTCGAACTTTTTTTGCCTGCAACGAAATAAATCCAGTCGTGTTGCAACGCGAAATCGCGAATGTTCGGCAAGCGATTGGCCACCTGCCGGCAAATCGTGTCGAAATACTGGAAGGTTACGTCGGGTGAAATCCTTGCGCGAATGGCTTCCACCACTTCTCCGAAGCCATCGAGTGGTTTGGTCGTCTGTGAAAAAAGCACGATGTTGCGTTGAAAATCGAGCTTCTCAATGTCTTCCAGCTTTTCAATTACGATGGCTGTCCCTTCCGTCTGTCCGACAAGCCCGTTCACTTCGGCATGCCCTTTTTTGCCGTAAATCACCACCTGCGTTCCGGTATCTTTAGTCTCCTGATAGCACCGATGGATGCGCTTTTGCAGCTGGAGTACAACCGGACAGGTGGCATCGATGATTTTAATCTGATTCTTCTTCGCCAGTTCATACGTCGAGGGCGGTTCGCCATGCGCACGGAGCAGTACGGTTCGGTTGCGCAGATGTGCCAGGTCTGCATGTCCGATCGTGTGGAGCCCCAGGGTTTTCAGCCGATCCATCTCAAGGTTATTATGTACCAAATCCCCCAGACTGTACAATTCGTCAGTCTGTTCCAGCTCGTGTTCAGCACTTTGGATGGCTTTTACCACCCCAAAACAAAAGCCCGATCCGCTATCTATCGTTACTTTTACCATCTTTCTACGTTTGTGTAGCCCTGCGGAATTCGCACATCAACCATTCCTGCTGTTGGGCAATCGTCATATGTGTGTTGTCTAATTCAAGCGCATCCTCGGCCTTGCGAAGCGGACTTTCTGCGCGGGTCATATCCAGCTTGTCGCGTTCCTGTACATTCTTCAGCACTTCATCGAACGAAACCGGTTGTCCCTTTTCACTCATTTCTTTTACACGTCTTTGTGCGCGCACTTCGGCCGATGCCGTCACGAAGATTTTTAGCTCTGCCTGCGGGAAGACGACCGTACCAATATCACGACCGTCCATGACGATACCTTTTGCTTCTCCCATCGCTTGCTGCTTCGATACCAACGAACGGCGTACGAACCCCAACGCCGCAATCCGACTGACCCGATTCGATACCTCCATGCCGCGAATCTCGCTCTCCACCAGCTCGCCGTTCAGGAATGTTTCCGACACACCCGTTTCAGGGTTCGGCCGAAAAGTAATCTCTACGTTGTCTATCGCTTGCTGCAACGCCGCTTCGTCGAGCGTATCGCCATGGAAAAAGCCATGTCGCATCGCATATAGTGTCACAGCCCTGTACATCGCCCCCGTGTCGATATAGGCATATCCGACCGCCCTTGCCAGGTCTCTCGCCATCGTACTCTTACCGCACGACGAGAACCCGTCGACGGCCACAATAATTCTCTTCATGTATTCTATATGATGACTATACATTATAATATTAAGGATTCACTTCTGAGAGTGACATCGACAAACTCAGCATCAATGAGAGTGCCGAAGGATGATAACGTGCCACCGAAGCCCCGATATCGAATCGGGACACATGCAATCCCGCACCGACCGAAAAACCGCCCAGTCTGTTCCCTCCCTCTTTCAGCTTCATATCCATGTTCGCCTTGGGATTATATCCCAGTCCGACCCAAAAATTGTCCGACGGCAGAAAATCGACTCCAAATATCAGGTGTTTGGCCAGTGTCTGCACGAAACTATCCTCGAGGTCTTTCTCCGCCATCGTCTCATCTATATATTTAAACTTCCATTGCTTCAGATGTGTGGCCGTTACTGAGACGCGGATTGGAGCATGCTCCATTTTTTTGCTGATTCCCATCTGGATATCCCACGGAAGTCGTCCGCGTTCCGAATCGTATGCTTTTAGTTGTGCTCCGATATTTTTCAAGACGACTCCGAAAGAGAGATTTTTTTCTTCATCGTAATAGCTTAGGCCGGCATCCACCCCGATCCCGAACGATGAATATTCGGCCAGATGAGAATATAACATCTTCATCGAAAGGCCTCCCCTCCATTTATCCGAAAGATCGTACGAATAAAAAGCCTGTACACTCAAGTCTTTGGCTGAGAACTCTCCTTTGATCATCCGCGACGCATCGACCTCTTTAAAGTTGCCGTAGCTGATGAATGATCCTCCAATTCCCCAGGCGCCCCGTTCACGATGCGCTTTTGTATAGATCGCACTGCCGACGTTGATATCGGAGATATAATTCATATAATTCAGATTCACCATGCCGTCCATCTCTCCACCCAGCAAGGCCGGACTGTGAAAAGCAAGCGACGGGTCCGCTTCGATCAGCGATACGGTATGCCCTCCCAAAGCATTCGCTCGTGCCGAAGTGGGAAAGCGTAAAAACGTAAACACTTCGCCGCCTTCCTGTGCCGTAAGAAACCAAGGCAAGAGGCACAGTAGTCCTCCGATTAATCGTATATTTCTCTTTCTCATTCTTTCAAAAGCGTGTGCAAAAGTACATAATTTTAGAACATCGCAAGAATGTTCATACTACCCTTTCCATAACGGATAAAAATTAAAAAAGGTATTCGACTGCCGACTTTTTTTTCTGAGATCAAAAAAAAATAAAAAAAATCAAGTTTTTTCCGGCTTTCACACGCAAGCTGTAATTTTTTTGTCTATCTTTGCCTCCACGAGAATAAAATAGAGTAATCACTACTTAAAGAAGATAGCTATGGAAATCAAGAAATCGCCTAAAGCAGACCTTGAGGGAGGTAAAGGATTAAGCATCCTGATGGGGTTAGTCGTTGGTTTAGCTGTGCTGTTTGTCGGTTTTGAATGGGGGACGCAGGAGAAGGCCCTTAAGCTGGACGAAGGCATAGCCGATATCATCGCAGAAGAAGAAATTGATATTACGAGACAGGAAGAAACACCTCCTCCGCCTCCTCCACCCCCTGCTCCGGAGCCGGTCGCAGAGGTGTTGAATGTGGTGGATGACAATGTCGAAGTAGCAGATAATGACTTGCTGTCATCGGAAGACGATCAGGCACAGGCGCAAACTCAGACGTATGTTCCGCCTGCTGTTAAGGTAGAGGAAGAAGAAGAGTCTTCCCAACAGATTTTTGTGGTGGTGGAAGAGATGCCGGAGTTTCCGCAAGGACAGGCAGCCTTGATGGCTTTTATCTCTAAATCGATTAAGTATCCGGTTGTTGCACAGGAAAACGGCATTCAGGGTCGTGTAACATGTGCCTTTGTGGTGAATAAAGATGGTTCGATCGTAGATGCCGAAGTCGTTCGCGGTATTGATCCTTCGCTCGACAAAGAGGCTCTTCGTGTGATTAACAGTATGCCTAAGTGGAAGCCGGGTAAGCAGCGTGGAAAACCGGTACGTGTAAAATTTACGTTACCGATTACATTCCGTTTGAATCAGTAAGAAGCATAATACAAACAGTAAAATTCTTTTTTCATTTCACAAAAAAAGGCCGCCCTCTGATAAAGCGGCCTTTTTTTCATACCAGTATATATGCTTTCATTTGAAGATACTTTGCCGATCATCGAACGCGCTGTTCGAGAACTCCGGTTTGATGGGCCGCCCAAAAGCCTTTATGAACCGATTGTTTATACGCTTTCGTTAGGTGGTAAACGCATTCGCCCTGCTTTCACCTTGATGGCGTGCAATCTTTATAGTCCCGATGTTGAGCAGGCCCTTAAACCTGCCCTCGGAATCGAAGTGTTTCACAACTTTACGTTACTGCACGACGACTTGATGGATGAAGCGCGGAAGCGTCGGGGCCAACCCACGGTGCATGTCAAGTGGAACCGGAATACGGCCGTGCTTTCGGGAGATGCCATGCTCATTACGGCTTACCGCCTCATCGGAGAAACCTCGCCCAAACACCTTAAAACGATTCTTGACCTGTTTACGCAGACGGCCTTGGAAATATGTGAAGGCCAACAGTATGATATGGAGTTCGAGTCGCGATCGGATGTGACGGAGGCCGAATATATTGAAATGATCCGTTTGAAAACGGCGGTCTTGCTGGCTTGTAGTCTTAAAACAGGAGCGCTTGTGGGAGGGGCTTCCGAGCATGAGGCCGACATGCTCTATCGTTTCGGCATTCATATCGGGCTGGCCTTTCAGCTACAGGACGATTTGCTCGATGTGTATGGTAGTCCAGAGACGTTCGGAAAGAATATCGGGGGAGATATTTTATGCAACAAGAAGACATTCCTGTTGATTCATGCTTTGGCAAGCGCTTCGCCCCAACAAAAAGAACGAATTGCATATTATCAGGATCCGAATAAAACGGCATGCTATACGGCCGACGAAAAAATCAAGGCGATTACTTCTATTTATGATGAATTAAACATCAAGGAACTGACGCAAGACAAGATGAGGCATTATTACAATCTTGCGATGGATGAGTTGGCTCTTCTGGAAATTCCGCAGGAGCGATTGTCCGAATTGCATCGCGTATGCCGTAAATTAATGAATCGCGAGAAATAGATCGTCGGATAATACGATGAAATGGATCGATACCCATACGCACATTTACGGGCAAGAGTTTGATGCAGACCGTAAGGAGATGATAGATCGGGCAAAGAGGGCCGGTGTTTATGCGGCTCTTTTGCCGAATATTGATGCGTACAGTATTTCTGCTTTGCTGCGTGTGTGCGAAGAAAATCCGGGGTTTGCTTTCCCCATGATGGGTTTGCATCCGACGAGTGTAGATGCATGCTATGCGTCACAGTTAATGGTTGTTGAGAGAGCTTTAGTAAAGTCTGATTATTGCGCGATTGGGGAGATTGGGATCGATTTGTATTGGGACCGTTCGTTCCTGAAAGAGCAGAAGCAGGTTTTTGAAGAGCAGTTGAAGTGGAGTATTGACTTGGGGCTCGCGGTCAGCATTCATACCCGAGAGGCCTACGAGGAAGTTTTCGACAGTATATATAAGGTAGGGCATGAACGTCTGAAAGGCGTATTTCATTGTTTTTCCGGTACGCTTGAAGACCTCGAAGAGATTAAGCGTATGAAAGGATTTAAGATCGGAATCAACGGGGTCGTTACGTTCAAGAAGTCTGCTTTGCCCGAAATGATTCGGACGGCGTCTCTTGACATGTTGCTACTCGAAACCGATGCTCCTTATTTGGCGCCGGTCCCTTACCGCGGAAAACGAAATGAGGTCGCTTATTTATGCGAGACGGCTTGCAAGACGGCCGAGATCTTCGGAATAAGTATGGAAGAGCTTTCTGCCCATACGGAAAAGAATGCGTTAGAATTGTTTAACATATTGGGCGGTGCTCTTGGTGTCGAGTACAAATAGCACAAGTACAGCCTTTTCTGAGTTGTTTTACACTTGCTTCCGTGATTTAAATCGTCGCTCCTTCCGATAAAAAAGTTTGCATGTCATATTTTTTTCGTACTTTGCACTCGTTTTTGAAAGGCATACGATTCTGGAGAGATGCTCGAGTGGTTGAAGAGGCACGCCTGGAAAGCGTGTATACGCCAAAAGCGTATCGCGGGTTCGAATCCCGCTTTCTCCGCAGGCAGAATGAATAATTCGCCGAAAGAAAAGTGAAAAGCCTGTGGGAAACAAGAAGGTAATGAGATTTATTAACAAACAATTTAAAAATAACAAAAAAGAGAATTATTAATTTTAAATTAGCATCACTATGAAAAAGTTGTTTACAAAAGCAGTCTTAGGCGTTTGCGCCTTGGGAACCTCTACAGTAGCATTCGCTCAAGAAGCCGCAGAAGCTGTGGCTCCTGTTGAAGGGAGCATGCATCAAGCGTTAAAAACCAAGTTTATCGAAGGTGATGCCGGCTTCATGAGTCTGGTAGCGATTGCTTTGATCTTGGGTTTGGCATTTGTTCTGGAACGCATCATTTACCTGAATCTGGCTGACGTGAATCCGAACGGAATGCTGAGCGATATCGAAGCGGCTCTTGACCGTGGAGACGTTGAAGGTGCCAAAGCTATTGCACGCGACACCAGAGGACCGATTGCTTCGATTGCCTATCAGGGCCTGATGAGAATGGATCAGGGTATTGATGTGGTAGAGAAGTCGATCGTGTCGTATGGCGGTGTGCAGAGTGGTTTGCTGGAGAAGAACTTGTCGTGGATTACCCTGTTTATCGCGATGGCTCCTTCTTTGGGATTCTTGGGAACGGTGATTGGTATGATTATGGCGTTCGACAAAATTGAGCGCGTAGGGGATATCAGCCCGACGGTTGTTGCCGGTGGTATGAAAGTGGCTTTGATCACGACCGTGGGCGGTTTGATTGTAGCCCTTATTCTTCAGGTGTTTTATAACTATCTGCTCAGCAAATTGGAGGGTATCCTGAACAAAATGGAAGATGCTTCAATTACGTTGCTCGACATGGTTATCAAATACAATGTAAAATACAAAAAATAAGATTGAACCATGGCAGTAACTAAAATAAGAAAAATGTCAAGTTGGACATTGCTGGGCGTCATGCTTGTCAGTGTGATCGTTTTTGCGATGTTCTACTTCGGCGGAGTCGTTGATTCTGCCGCTGAAAAGCCCGAACCGGTTAATACTTCTTTATTATTGTATTGGTGTTACGTTGTGTTTGGTATTGCCGTTGCACTTTTATTCTTGTTCGGTTTGGTGCAATTCTTCGCAACGCTGAAATCAAGACCTAAAGCAGCCATCAGTTCGTTGGGTGTTTTGGTCGCTTTTTTAGCCATGTTAGGGATTACTTATGCGATCGGAGATACGACTCCGTTGCCCGGTATCAACGCCGATTCTGCTCAATATAATGTAGCGAGCTGGTTGAAAATATCGGATATGTGGATCTATTCCATCTATATTTTGTTGGGATTGTCTGTTTTAGCCATCGTGGGCGGCTCTGTCAAGAAAGTATTCAGCAAGTAAAACGCATAAACAAGAAAGAAAATGGGTAAAAAAAGAAAAGTTCCGGGAATCAATGGATCTTCTTCTGCCGACATCGCTTTCATGTTGTTGCTCTTCTTCCTTTTGACGACCTCAATGGATACGGATATGGGGTTGGCGCGAAAGTTACCTCGCCCACCTGAAAAACAGGAACAAGATCAAGAGATTGATATCAAAAAAAGGAATATGCTTATCTTATTGATCAGTTCCGAAAACAATATATTATGTGGAGGTGAATATGTCGATGTATCGCAAGTTAGGGCTAAGGCAAAGGAATTTATTTCTAATGTAAATGACGATCCTAACTTGCCGGAAAAAGAAGAAGTGGATGTTCCGTTCTTCGGAAGAATGATGGTGACGTCGAAGCACGTTATTTCGTTGCAGAACCACCGCGGTACGCAGTATCAGGCCTATATCAATGTGCAGAACGAATTGGCTGCGGCTTACAATGAATTGCGTGATGAAGTTTCCAAACAGAAGTGGGGCAAAACATTTGCGGAATTAAATCCGGAGCAGCAAAAGGCTGTGCAAACGATTTATCCGCAGAAGATATCGGAGGCTGAGCCGAAGAATTATGGTGAGAAAAAAACAAAATAAAAAAGGAGGAATATAATGGGAAAGTTTAATAAATCGGGGGGACGTGAGATGCCCGAATTGAACACGGCGTCATTGCCTGACTTGGTATTCGCCTTTTTGTTTTTCATCATGATGGTAACGACGATGCGTGAAGTGACGTTGAAAGTGCAGTTTCGCGCGCCGCAGGCTACCGAGCTGCAGAAGTTGGAGAAAAAGTCACTCGTGACATTTATTTATGTCGGAAAGCCGATGCCGGAGTATCAGGCTAAGATGGGTTCTGAAAGCCGTCTTCAGTTGAACGATGCATTTGCAGAAGTTTCTGAAGTGGGTAGTTATATCGGTCAGGAGAAATCGAGTATGAAGGAAGAAGATCAACCTTTTATGACGGTTTCGATCAAAGCCGATTATGACACGAAGATGGGGCTTGTGACCGACTTGAAGCAAGCGCTTCGAGAAGCATACGCCCTCAAGATCAGCTATTCGGCACGAAAGAAAGTCGACTGATGACGAATATTTGAGAATGATTCGACAAAGGGTTGAATTTCTCCTTTTACGGGGGATATTCAACCCTTTATCTGTTTTTATCAGACGGAATAATTTGGAAAATAGAGAGATAAACTTCTATAACAAGATTCACACAATATTGTAAGCATCATGCAACATTCTAATATTGAAAAAACAATGGCACTATATGAATTAGACGAATTAGACGAGAAAATACTCAAACTCATTGTGGGGGATGCCCGAAAACCGTTCCTCGAAGTGGCACGAGCGTGCAATGTTTCCGGAGCTGCGATCCATCAGCGGGTGCAGAAACTGCTCCATGCAGGCGTCATCAAAGGCTCGGAGTTTATGCTCGACAACCGTATGATCGGGTATAAAACATGTGCGTATATGGGGCTTTTCCTTCAGGACCCGGGACAATTCACATCGATTGTCGATGCATTGAAAGATATTCCGGAGGTCGTGGAATGCTATTATACGACGGGGAAATATGATCTTTTTATTAAAATCTATGCAAGAGACAATGAACATTTGCTCAAGATCATTCACGATAGGCTGCAACCTCTTGGATTGGCGCGTACGGAAACCTTGATTTCTCTCAAGGAAGGCTTCCGCAGACATTTGCCGATCGACTTTAACAGAGAGAACGGCAAAGGGAAAAAGGCAAAGTAGAAGAGTTTTCTTAACTTGTTTGTACGATTAAGCCTCGTCGTACGGCAAATTACTTACCCCACAATGGTGATCTGATTGTTTCACCCTTGTGGGGTAATAAGTATATCATAGCGCTTGAGCCGATGTAAAGCTTCGGTTTAGCGATGCTTATCGGAGGGAGTAACGGTAATAGCTTGAACTCGGATTCCGCAATAGAACGAATAAGCATGAATTTCATTCAGGCCTTCAGCCCTCCGAACAAGGTACGGATGTCGATCCCCCACCCTTGCGGGATGGGGCTGAAATAATCCGGGCTTTCAGCCCTTGTATGCCCTGCGGACGTTGAGTTGTTGAAATGTTTATTTGTTGAGTTGAATGTTAAACAACAAACACCTAAACAACTAAACATCCGAAGGACTGAACACTGAATGCTGATTACTTTTATATGTTGGGTTAAAAGAATAGGGTACGCACTGTAGAGACGTTAATTCATTGTCAATTGTCATGCGTGGTACACGCTAAACCATATACTTGGCGAATAACTATTAACCATTGGAAAATAGCCCTGAAAGGGCGAGATAACTCAGCCCAATGCGAAGCGTTGGGGAAAAGGCATCGCATCCCGATGGAGGGCTGTAAGCCTGATATAATAGTTATTAATGGTCAATTGTCATGCGTGGTACACGCCGAACCATGTAGTCGGCAAATAACAATTAACCATTGACAATTAACAATTAAGAACTAGTAAACGCCGAATAGTCTATCGCGTAATTTGAGTTGAAAAGAGCTTATTCTCCAAACAAAAAACCGTGGTCGAGTAGAAACGGCCACGGTTTTTTATGATAGAATCGGTAGGATTGATTATCCGCCGAGGAATCCCAACAAGATACCGGCTGCAACAGCCGAGCCAATCACACCTGCCACATTCGGTCCCATGGCGTGCATCAGCAAGTAGTTGCTCGGATCATATTCGAGTCCGACCGTCTGCGAGATACGTGCCGAATCCGGTACGGCCGACACGCCTGAGTTGCCGATCAGCGGGTTGATCTTGTTGCCTTCTTTCAGGAAGAGGTTAAAGAACTTAACGAAGAGGATACCTGCACACGTCGCGATGACGAATGACAGGGCTCCGAGCATAAAGATCTTGATTGAATCCCAAGTGAGGAATTGGGTGGCTTGTGTAGAGGCACCCACCGTCATACCCAATAAGATGGTAATCGTATCGATGAGCGGCCCACGGGCCGTTTCTGCCAAACGACGTGTCACGCCACTTTCTTTTAGGAGATTCCCAAAGAAGAGCATCCCCAATAGTGGTAAGCCCGACGGAACGAGAAAGCAGGTGAGCAGAAGTCCGATAATCGGGAAGATAATCTTTTCGGTCTGTGACACGACGCGGGGCGGTCTCATCCGGATCAGCCGTTCCTTTTTCGTCGTCAGCATACGCATAAATGGCGGCTGAATGATGGGTACGAGCGCCATATACGAATAGGCCGACACGGCAATGGCTCCCATCAGGTTAGGTGCTAACTTGGACGAGAGGAAGATGGCTGTCGGGCCGTCCGCACCGCCGATGATACCGATAGCACCGGCCTGACTCGGCTCGAATCCCGATTGCAACGCGATGATATACGCGCCGAAAATACCGAACTGAGCGGCGGCTCCGATCAACATCAGCTTGGGGTTCGAAATCAACGCCGAGAAGTCCGTCATCGCACCAATACCCAGGAAGATAAGTGGGGGATACCATCCTCGTACCACTCCTTGATATAAGATGTTCAGCACGGAGCCTTCTTCATAGATACCGACCTGTAGCCCGGCGTCTTTGAACGGAATATTTCCGATCAGGATACCGAACCCGATCGGGATCAGCAGCATCGGTTCGAACTCATATTTGATCGCCAAAAAGACAAATAACAGCCCGATGAGGATCATGATGACATGTCCCCATGTCGCATTGGCAAATCCGGTGTAGGAGAGGAAGGTTTGCATGTTCTCTCCCAAGAATGATAAGAAGCTTTCCTGCATGACTTTTCTTATTTAAGAATGATCAAATCGGTACCTTCCAGTACAGAATCGCCTCTGTTCACTTTGATTTCGGCTACTTCGCCGTCGCGGTCGGCCGGGATGGTATTTTCCATCTTCATTGCTTCGAGTACGAGCAGTTTCTGGCCTTTCTTTACGGTGTCACCCACTTTGCAGTCGATGCTCAGAATCACTCCGGGCAGTGGCGATTTAACGGCACCCACTCCTGCGCTGGTTGTCGGACGAGCAACGACAGGCGCTCCTGCCGATGTGGTTGGAGCTTGCGCCGGACGCTTAACGGCGGCTACCGTTTTCTTGGCCCCTTTATCCATTTCTACCTTGTAGGGGGTGCCGTTCACTTCCACTTCCGCCATGCTATCCTCTACATGGTTTACTGTAACGTTGTAAATATTGCCGTTGATTGTATATTTAAATTGTTTCATCGAATTAATTATTAATGATTAGTTGTTATGGAGCGAATATCTCTTGTTATCTTTTTGACGGTATGCTCCGTAATCCGTAGATTTTTGAACTCCACGGCGAATAGTTGCGAGTCACTTTATGAATCGTAAGCACTCTGTTTTCGAGATCGTGCGTATCTTCCGTCACTTCGTAAAGAGCAGTGGCAATGGCTGCGAACACTTCGCCCGACTCATTGATTCCGGCGGATCCCGATCGGCCACCGGCGGCTTTTTCCGCTCTTTTACGACTCATCTTGATGGCGCTTTTACCCACTTGCTTAAATACGAGAAACAGAATCAGCAATCCCAGAAATACGACGGTCATGGCCGTGAGCGTCATGCCCACGCCCCAAGAGTCGTTTTGCTTGAAATTCTCAATCTTTTCGTTCGAGTCGAGCGTTTTATTGTTCGTGTCCGGGGTTACCCTCGAGAGGATACCCCATGTGCCTATGCCGTCGAGAGACAAGCCATAACTTACGTCAGGCTGTTGTCCGGCAGGTACAATGACGTGATCAATCAATGTTCTTCCGTCCGAGTCGTAGAAAAAGAGTTCGTTCTCTTTATTGGGATCGAGTTTGAAATTCAAGTGAAACGTTCCGTGTGAGGGATTGTTATCTGCCCAAAACAATACATGTTGACGGGGAGGGACTTTCGTCTTTACGTCGCCTTTCGGGATCATGTATTTTTTGGGGTTGTTCTTGTCGTTCGTAATATAGCATCCTCTGATGTCGACTGTCCCGGGCGAATTGTTATACAGTTCAATCCACCCGTTCCGTGAGCCGTACGCATCGACAAAGTTGTCGACGTTGATGACGAGTACTTCGTTCAGGCGTATGGACGAGGTGGACTGCCCGTTGGCATAGAAACTGCCAATCAGCATCAGGATAGCCAGCATGATTCCTGTTTTTTTCATTTTACATGTGCTTATGATTGTTACAAAGGAATATTTCCGTGTTTCTTCGCCGGATTCGTGAGCTTCTTCGTTTGAAGTTGCTGCAGCGAACGGATGATGCGGAACCGGGTGTTACGCGGTTCGATCACGTCGTCGATATAGCCATACTTCGCTGCGTTGTACGGGTTGGCGAACAACTTGTTATATTCATTCACCTTTTCTTCCATCACGGCAGCGGGATCAGTCGCTTCTTTCAGTTCTTTGGCGTACAGCACTTCGGCGGCGCCCGATCCACCCATTACAGCGATTTCGGCAGTCGGCCATGCGTAGTTCATGTCGCCGCGCAGTTGCTTACAGCTCATTACGATGTGTGAGCCACCGTACGATTTACGCAATGTAACGGTAACTTTGGGTACGGTTGCTTCGCCGTATGCATAGAGCAGTTTGGCTCCGTGCAGAATGACGGCGTTATATTCCTGTCCTGTGCCCGGAAGGAAGCCCGGAACGTCGACGAGGGTGACGAGCGGAATGTTGAAAGCATCGCAGAAACGTACGAAGCGCGCGCCTTTACGTGATGCGTTGCAATCCAGTACTCCCGCCAGGAATTTGGGCTGGTTGGCCACGATGCCGACGGACTGACCGTTGAATCGGGCAAAACCGATGATGATATTTTTCGCGAAGCTGGGCTGTATTTCGAAAAACTCGCCATTGTCAACAATTGTCCGGATCACTTCGTACATGTCGTAGGCTTGATTGGCACTGTCGGGGATGATCTCGTTCAGGTTGTCGTCGAGGCGGTCGATCGGATCGTTACATTCTACATAGGGAGGTTCTTCCAGGTTGTTCTGCGGGATGTAGCTGAGCAACTGGCGAATCATGGCAAGTCCTTCTTCTTCGGTTGCTGCTGTAAAGTGGGTAACCCCCGATTTCGTAGAGTGAACGCTTGCTCCGCCCAGATTTTCCTGTGTCACATCTTCGCCTGTTACGGTTTTCACCACTTTCGGTCCGGTGAGGAACATGTACGATGTACCTTCGGTCATCAGGGTGAAGTCAGTCAATGCCGGCGAGTAAACCGCTCCTCCGGCACACGGTCCGAAGATGCCGGATATCTGCGGAATGACGCCCGACGCGAGAATGTTTCGTTGGAAGATTTCGGAATAACCGGCCAATGCGTTGATACCTTCCTGAATACGGGCGCCTCCCGAGTCATTGATTCCGATACAGGGCGCTCCCATCTTCATGGCCATATCCATCACTTTGCAGATTTTTTGGGCCATCGTTTCCGACAGAGAACCACCGAACACGGTGAAATCCTGTGCGAAAACATAGACGAGTCGTCCGCTGATCGTACCGCAGCCGGTCACCACACCGTCGCCGAGGATTTTCTTTTTCTCCTGTCCGAAGTTCACACAGCGGTGCTCGACAAACATATCCATTTCTTCGAAGCTGCCTTCGTCCAGCAGCATGTTAATGCGTTCGCGAGCCGTATATTTCCCTCTTTCGTGCTGCTTTTCGATTGCTTTCTCACCACCACCCAAGCGTGCTTTTTCGCGTAGGGCGATCAGTTCTTTTATCTTTTCAAGTTGGTTACTCATTATATATTATGTTAGTAGTGAATATTGATGACGAATTTATTTCATGCACAGTTCGGTGAGTACGCCTCGTGTCGATTTGGGGTGCAGAAAAGCGATTTGAAGCCCTTCGGCGCCGGGGCGGGGGGCTTTGTCGATGAGTTGTACGCCTTTCGAGGCCGCTTCGTCGAGCGATTGCTGTACGTCGGGAACGGCAAATGCGATGTGATGAATCCCTTCACCGCGTTTCTCGATAAACTTGGCGATGGTGCTGTCGGGGCTCGTAGGCTCCAATAATTCGATTTTGGTCTGTCCGACTTTGAAAAACGCAGTTTTTACTTTCTGGTCGGGTACTTCTTCGATGCTGTAACACGTAAGACCTAATACCTGCTCATAATAAGGACGATGCTCCTCAATGCTGTTTACGGCGATGCCGAGATGCTCAATGTGCGAAATTTCCATAGTAACTCTTTATTTAATTTGTTAGTAAATGATACGGCAAAGATATGAAATAAAATTGAGAAATATATAAATGAGGCGTGCGGGAAATCATAATCTTTCACATCTGTTTGCGGATTGGAGGTTCGCTGTGGCTGAGGGACGGAGTGGGACGGGGAAGAGGACTTGAGCGCGAATTGCGGTCAAAGCGGATAGAACATTGCCGGATACTTGCGGAAAATGCAGGAAAAAGATACATCGTTCCGCTACGGGCTATCCGGCAAAAAAACGAACCGAAAGCAAGGCGCTTGCGAGCCCGTTTCAGTCGTGCACACGCGTGCCGATCGGTTCCCCAAGCATCACTTTCTTCAGATTTCCGACGGTATCCATATCGAAGACGATCAGCGGAAGACCGTTTTCCTTGCACATCGTCGTGGCCGTCAGGTCCATCACTTTCAACTTGCGGCGATAAATCTCGTCGAACGTAATTTCGTCGAATTTGACGGCCGACGGGTCTTTCTCCGGATCGGCCGTGTAAATGCCGTCTACGCGTGTGCCTTTGAGCATCACATCGGCCTCGACTTCGATGCCGCGCAGCGACGATGCCGTATCGGTAGTGAAGAACGGATTACCGGTTCCGCCGGCGATGATTACCACCTGTCCGGCTTCGAGGCGTTCGATGGCGCGTGTCTTGCTGTAATATTCGCCGATCGGCTCCATGCGAATGGCGGTCATGACGTGTGCCTTGACGCCTGCGGCATGAAGCGCCGAGCTCAGCGCCAGACTGTTGATGACCGTGGCCAGCATCCCCATTTGATCGCCTTTGACACGGTCGAAGCCTTTCGCCGCGCCGCTCAGTCCGCGAAAAATATTCCCTCCGCCGATGACGATTGCGATCTGGATGCCCATATCGGCAATCTCCTTAATCTGTGTCGCATATGACGCGAGGCGCGCCTCGTCAATGCCGTATCCAGCGTTACCCATCAACGACTCGCCACTCAATTTCAGTAAGATTCTTTTGTATCTCATCGTAAGCATTGTTTTGAATGGCCACAAATGTAGGTAAAAACCTCGATATTTTACGCCGGCGGAGAAAAAAGGACGGATGCTTCGGCCGATTTTTCGCTTTTGAACCGCGCGGCTTCGTGCGGGAACAGCCCAAAAGCGTCTGTCACGCTGTGTGAACTCCGTTTTTTAGGCGTTGTTGTACAACAACGACCTTAAAACAGCGTGTTTTGCCCCGTTGTTGTAAAAAAATGACACTTAAACAGCAGTTTTTGCCTGTTTGTTGTACAACAATGACCTTCAAACAGCATGTTTTGCCTCGTTGTTGCGCAACAACGACCCTTAAACAGCGTGTTTGACCCTGTTGTTGTACAACAACGCCCTTCAACGTTAACCGGCGATATTGAAAACGCCAAACTGATAAAGGATAATCATCCCGATCCCTGTGGGAGCGATGTATTTGACCAGAAAGCAGTATGTCCGGAAGAAGTAGAATGGTACGCTGCCTTGGTTCGTCAGTTCGGCTTTCAGGATTTTTTGGTCTACGCGATGCCCGACGAAGATGCAGGTGAGCATACCGCCGAGGGGAAGCATGATTTTAGCGGTCAGAAAATCGAGACAGTCGAAGAAGGTCATCCCGAAGAAGGTGCTGTCTTTCATCAGTCCGAACGAGAGCGAGCTGAACACCGCCAAAATACACGTGCCGAGCGATACGTAGACGGTTGCCCGCTTGCGTTTGATGCCATGCTCTTCGTGAATGTAGGCCGTGGCGACTTCGTGCAGCGAGATGGTAGACGTCAGCGCCGCTACGCCCAAAAGGAGGTAGAAGCTGAAAGCCCATACGTTCCCGAAAGGCATCTGAGCGAAGATATTGGGCAACGTGATAAATACGAGAGCGACTTTTTCGGTCGGTTCGACGCCGAAATGAAAGACGGCCGGAAAAATCATTACGCCGGCCAGCAGCGCGACGAGTGTGTCGAGTACCACGACTTCGATCGCGGTACGTTGCAAGTCAGTTTTTTTGTGAAAATACGAACTGTATGTAATCAGGCATCCCATGCCGATGCTGAGCGAAAAGAAGGCCTGTCCCATGGCGCTGAACACGACGGACGAGTTGATTTTTCCGAAATCGGGTTTGAAAAGAAACTCTAACCCTTCGCGAGCACCGGATAACATCAGGCTGCGTACGCATAGCAAGATCATGATGGCGAAGAGGAGCGGCATCAGGAATTTCGATGCCCGTTCGATCCCGTTCTTCACACCGACCGTTACGATGAAATGCGTAAGCCCGATAAAGAGCAGAGTCCAAAAGACGGGTCGGAAGACGCCGGATGAAAAATCGGTGAATTCAGTCTCGAAGTCGGCCGTCGTTTTACCGGCTAACGGTTCGGTCAGGGATTGAAAAAGGTATTCGAAAGTCCATCCGGCGATGACGAAATAGAAGCCGAGAATGAGGAACGCAATCAGGACCCCGTTGTAACCGACCAGTCCCCATGCCGTGCCGGGCGCCATGGCTTTGAAGGCTCCGGCCGCGTTGCGCTGCGTGTGTCGGCCGATGAAGAACTCGGCAATGACGGCCGGCAGTCCGAGAAGCAACACGCAAAGAATATAAATCAGCAGGAACGCGCCGCCTCCGTTGGTGCCCAGCATATACGGGAAACGCCAGATATTGCCTAATCCGACGGCGCTCCCGATGGTGGCGAGGACGACTCCCAGCCGTCCGAACGTTGTGCGTGTTGCCGTACTCATATCCGTCCGTCTTTCATGTGAATGATGCGGTCGGCTTTCGTCGCCAACTGCTCATCGTGCGTGACGATGACGAACGTCTGTCCCATTTCGTTCCGTAAGTCGAAGAAGAGGGCGTGCAGCTCTTCCTTATTTTGCGTATCCAGACTGCCCGAAGGCTCGTCGGCCAAAATCACGGACGGATGGTTGACGAGCGCGCGTGCCACAGCGACCCGTTGTTTCTCACCGCCCGACAGTTCAGCGGGCTTATGCGTCATCCGGTCGGATAGCTTCAGAAAATCCAGCAGCTCTTTCGCCCTTTTTTCGGCGGCGGAGGCTTGTTGGCGGGCAATCAGCGCAGGAATCATTACGTTTTCGAGCGCGGTAAACTCCGGCAACAGCTGATGAAACTGAAACACGAAACCGATATGACGATTGCGGAAATCCGCTACCTGCTTTTCGTTGAGCCGGAACGGTTCCACACCGTCGATGAGAAGCGTTCCGCTGTCGGGCTTGTCTAATGTTCCGATGATTTGCAGCAGTGTCGTTTTACCGGCACCGCTTGGCCCGACGATGGCGACGATCTCTCCGGCATCGATCGTCAAATCAATACCTTTCAGAATCTCCAGTTTGTCGAAGCGTTTTCTTATTCCTCGCGCTTGTATCATTGTTAAAATAATCTGTCCGATGGGATGAAGTTGCGAAAGTAGATAAAAATCCGGCATCGGACAAGAAAAAGAGGAGAAATAAGCTCAGGGGATTCGGACTCTGTTGTTTTATTCGCATAATCCGTTGGAAAAACGTTATCTTTGCGCTACTTTTTAAACATCGCCGCTGTGGTAAACAAGGCGAAAAACTGTTATACGTTTATGTTCGAATTTTTAGAGGTTTATCCCTGGTTGACACCGATTATTATTTTCTTTGGTCGTATCTGTGACGTGACCTTAGGCACCTTGCGGATCATCTTCGTTTCGAAAGGGGAAAAGAAGAAAGCTCCGGTTGTCGGCTTCTTTGAGGTGTTTATCTGGGTGATTGTGATTTCGCAAATATTTTCCAATGCCAACGATATCGTGGCTTATCTTTCGTACGCAGGTGGTTATGCGGCTGGTAATTTCGTGGGGATTATGGTCGAGAGCAAGATTGCGATCGGTTTTCTGCTGTTTCGCATCTACACGAAAAAGGATGGTGCGGAACTGACACGCATGCTGAACGATAACGGGTGCGGCTCTACGTGTTTCAGAGGCGAAGGGGCGATTTCGGAAGTTTCGGTCATCGAGACGGCAGTCAGCCGCAAATCGGAGAAGAAAGTCGTCCGACTGCTTAATATGTTCGATCCGGATGCTTTTTATCTGATCGAGGATGTCCGCTCCAAGCAGCGAGGAATTTTCTCGGCTGCCGCTGCGCCCCGTCTGGGAAAATAGACGTTTCGCGAATGCTTCAGAATCTGACCTGAAAACGTGTTTCAATCAGGCTCAGGTTGGTATTGTCATAGCCTGCTCTGTCGGTTGCTTGGGTCAGTGAACCTCTGACGCGCCAGATCATGTACTTGTTCAGGTAATAATTGAAGGTGAACGACCAGTCGTTCACCCGTCCGCCGAGAATATTCGCTTTATGATCCGACAGGTCGGTGTAGTTATAGCCCAGTACAAGTTCCATCGAACCGGGTGAGGGTGTCTTGATGCTGCTCTCGTCGTCGGAGTAGGAGTAATTTCTTCCTTTTATAAGTCCTCTTAAAAAGGCGTATGCTCCACTTGCCCGATAATCGGGCATTCCTTTTTCACGATTTACCGTCGCGAAATAATATTGCGCCTCGATGGCCAGAGGGCCGATGGAGGCCATTACTTCAGGCGTGAACTTGTAGAGCATTCTGGCATCGGTGATGTCGGCTTGTTGGGCTTTTACTCGCGCGATGCGGGTTGGAAAGTAGGCTCTCAGAGCGTACGAACGATGATTGTCTTCCGCTTTTGCACTGTATCTCGGCGATTCGAACGCGCCGGAGAAGCCAACGTGTAACATTCTGCCCGGCTCGCGGAGAGGACGGTAGACGAGACGGCTCATCATGCCGTATCCCTCGTTGCCGAGTTGGTCGGTCGTCTGTTTGATGGCTTCGTTCTCGGCGAAGAGACTCAGCGTGCCGTAGAACTCTTTTTTGCTGTGAATGAACATTAATCCCACCAGACGAGAGTTATAAAACGCCTGATTAGCGGCCGGTTCTTCCTTAGAGATTTTCAGCGAAGAGCCCGTCGCACTTTGAAGTCCGAAATGATGTAAAAAATACCCTCCACGAAGCATGTTCTCTTTATTGAACACATAGTCTATATAGACATCTTTCAACGAAACCTTGGCATACGCGAATCCGACGTCGACTTTCGTTTTCCATCGGCCGTATTCGGCCTCTACCCCGATGCGAATATCGGGGATGGCAACCCCGTCATTAAATTGATCGTTATAACGGTCGGCATTGAAGAGGCCGGCATCCATCAGGACACGTCCCGTAGGTTTTGCAGTCAATTTTTCTTCTTCATCCTGACTGTATCCTGTCCAACACAAAGCCAGACTACAAAGAATGAGGGTTATTTTCTTTATCATACGCGGAATCGTTTTCAAGTTGTTTTTGTTTTTTACTTTTTTCTCTTCGCAATGTCGTTAAATTTTAAACGAAATTTGTCGAAATTTCGACAAAGATACGTTTTATCACATCGAAATCGTCTGCCTTGAGAATATTTAGTTTTTTTGCATCGCTTTTGTGAATTTATTCGCTAAACAACCTTCCACGTGAAATGGTTCATGGCATTGATATTTTATGATGATTTTAATTCGTATCTTTGTGTAATCAAAGTAAGCCATGACGGTGAAGAGTAAATATCTGATAGGTCTGTTTTTGCTTGCGTTGCTGGCAGTGGGTTGTCGCGATAAGCACAAGCATCCGGTCGACTTCTATTACTGGAAAGCCGATGTGCAGATCGGCGAAACAGAACGGAATTATTTCGACTCGCTCGCCTGCGAGAGACTTTTTATCCGACTTTTCGATATCGACCTGCAAGATGGCGTTCCGGTGCCGGTAGCTAAAATCAAACGTTTCGACGCGACGATTTTGCCGACGGAATATGTGCCGGTCGTATTCATTACGAATCGTACGTTTGCCGATATGACGGACGAAAAGATCGCCGAACTCGCCGACCATACCTTAAAACTGATTCGGGACATCGCCACCGTCAACCGTTTTCCGGAAATACACGAAATAAAAATTGATTGTGACTGGACGGCACGTACCCGGAACACGTACTTCCGTTTCCTCGGAATCCTGAAAAAGCGTTCAACCAAGAACATATCGTGTACGTTGCGTCTGCATCAGATCAAGGATAAGAAACAGACGGGCGTGCCGCCGGCTGACAAAGGTTACCTGATGTGCTACGCGACCTCCGATCCCACCGGCGATGCGTCGGCCAACTCGATTCTCGACATTTCGCTGCTTAAGGCTTATACCCGAAATATCAACGATTATCCGTTAACGTTCGATGTTGCTCTGCCGTTGTATTCGTGGGGGATCGTGACGAACCATTTGGGCCAGAAGAAGCTCGTTAACGGGCTTTCGGCCGACGATCTGCAGCCGCCTTTCTTCCGTCAGACCGGCGAACATATGTTCGAAGTAGAGCAGGATTGTTTTCTGTACGGGCTGTATATCAACAAAGGCTTTACGGTGAAACTCGAAGAAATTACACCTTCGTTGTTGACAGAGGCCAAACACTATTTACATCAGAAGATAGACCATGATTACCGCATCGTCTATTTTCACCTGAGCAAAGGATTCTTAAAACGATTTACCCTTCAAGAATTGAAATAAGTTTCCGTTCTCCCCTCTAAAAACGAAAGCAAGTGCTCAACTTGAACTTTTTCATTTATTTTTGCACTCACGTCTCTGATACAAAGTCACGGATGGAATGAAAAAGATAAATGACATCGCCTCTCTGTATAATCTCTATGTAGACAATCTGTATACGTATGCCCTTTATTTGGGCTTCGATAAAGAGGCGATTATGGATGCGATTCACGATGTGTTCTGTAAATTAGCTGCTGATGAAAAAACACTTCGGGATGTAGCAAATATAAAATCATACCTTTTCAAATCGTTAAAGAACAGATTGTACGATATCTTCAAAGCACAACGCGAATATGTCGGGCTGTCGATCATCGAATCGGAAGAGATGCCTTTCGATATACATATAACCATTGAGGATCTGCTTATCAATAGAGAGGAACAACTGCAAATAGAGCGTTCTATCGCAGAGATGCTCGGTAGTCTGACCGAACGCCAGAGAGAAATCGTTTACCTGCGTTATATTCACGAATACGACTATGAGCAAATTGCCGAATTGCTACAGATCAGTGTGCATGGTTGTCGGAAACTTCTTTCCAAAGCGATGCAGAAATTACGTAATACATACGGACTTAAAACTCTACTTTTTATTTTCGTCTGATATCTCCGCGTTAAATTTTTAATATTTTTCAAAAGAAGGGGATAAAAAATCAGTTCTGTCGTCTTTATAAAGAAAACAGGATTCGAATACATTGTTATATATGCCAAGTTATTCACATTATACCGACTTTCTAAAAGACGAGCAGTTTATCCGATGGCAATTGCTGCCGGATGAAGAGCTGAATGCGCAATGGCATGATTTTATTGAAAGACATCCGCATTTGGAGGGAGATATTCGGTCGGCTATAACTTATTTGAAGACAACAGGCCTTAATAAGAACAGATTGAACGAAGAAGACCGCAGACAACTTTTTCGGAGAATACAAAGGACCATCGCGCGAGACTCGGAAAGGCTAAAAGTGCGCCGTATAATACGGTATGCAGTGGCTTCGTGCGCAGCTATTGTTCTAATTATCGCCGGATTGTATTTCTTTACTGCTCCGGAGGAAGAAAAGGTGATGCCATCCGGTACGGAACAAATTGTCGGTAATCTGTTGAACCATGAAGATATTCAACTTATTTCGGGCAAAGAGTCGCGATCTTTTCAAAGTAATATCAAATTAAACGTCAGTAACGAAGGTTCCATTACCATTGCGCAGGAAAATGCTGAAGAGGAGACGATTGATGTTGACAGAGCTTGGCCCAATCAGTTAGTTGTACCGTATGGGAAGCGTACGCAGTTGATATTGTCTGACGGTAGCAAAGTTTGGTTGAATTCGGGAACGGTACTGGAATTTCCAGCTGAATTTTCTGCTCAAAATCGTGAAATAAACTTGATTTCCGGAGAAATATACGCCGAAGTGGCTCCTGATAAAACGAAGTCGTTTTATGTGCATACGTCCGATTTTCATGTAAAAGTATACGGTACGAAGTTTAATATTTCACGATATGCCGATTCTCCCCAATCTGTTACATTAGTAGAAGGAAGTGTAGGCCTTCGATCGGGAAGCGACAAAGAACTGCTCTTATTGCCCGATGAGCAGGCAGTCTACGGGAAAAACGGAATGTTTGACAAACAAGTCGTAGACGTCAATCGCATAATCAGCTGGAAAGACGGATATCTGACATTAGACAGGACTCCTGTGTCTGAAGTGTTGAAACAGATTGGACGGTACTATAACCTTGCGTTCGATTACGAAGCAGACGTGAATTTACAGAAACGGACGTGCACAGGGAAGATTTATCTGTCGGACAACCTTGACTACGTAATGACAACCGTAGCCTTGTTGTCGTCGACCGGATACGAAAAACAAGGGAATAAAATATATATCATGAACAAACCGAATCAAAAACCGATGATGCCTATGAGAAATATGAAATAGCCTTTATAAAAAAGAGAGCCGGGCAGATACCGCAAATATCGCCCGGCCGGATTGAAATTAATTATCAGGAATTATTAATAATTAAAATCGTACAAATATATGAATAAACGATGTATTGGGGAAAAAGCATCTCCCAATAAATTCAAATGTGTTTTAAAAATCAAGAGAATCGCTGTTTTTGCCTTTTATGTTCTGTTTTCTTGGGCCATAAACAGCTACTCGCAGCAGTTTACGTTTAAACAGAAGTCGATTCCGATCAGGGAGGTCTGTAACAGCATTGAAAAAGAAAGTGATTTTGTTTTCGTTTTTTCGGATCATAGTGAAGCCAAGATCGGCAAGAAAATCGAGATCAACGTTCATGCGAAAAACGTAACGGAAGTCTTAGATATCATCTTTTCCGGTACGGGGCTTGCTTACAGGATACTGGATAAACAGATTGTCGTTTATGAAACGAAAAGCATGCCGACGGAGGAGAGTACCAGGCAGAGGAATGTGATTATCGGAGCGGTAGTGGACGCGAAGACCGGCGATCCGCTGACCGGTGCCTCGATCTTGGTGAAAAATTCCGATCCCCCGCGCGGAGCAACGGCCGATGCGGACGGAAAATTCGAACTGGCAGCGACCTCAAGTGACGTTCTCGTCGTGAGTTTTATCGGATACGTCACCAAGGAGGTTCGTGTCGGCAATCAAAAGATTTTGAACATTCCCCTTTCCGAAGATGCGCAGGCTTTAGGTGAGGTGGTCGTATCGGCCTTTAATACGGGACAGAAGAAAGCGACTATGACGGGCTCGATACAAACCTTACGTCCGAGCGATCTGAAAGTTCCGGCCACGAATTTGTCGACGGCTTTTGCCGGGCGTCTGGCCGGAGTGATCGCTTATCAGCGTAGCGGGGAACCGGGGAGTAACGGTGCCGATTTCTTTATACGGGGTATTTCGACGATGAGCGGTGTGAACAGCCCGCTGATTATTCTCGATGGGGTAGAGGTCTCGAAGGCAGATCTGGATGCTCTCGACCCCGAAGTAATCGAAGCATTTTCGGTACTGAAGGATGCCACGGCTTCTGCCATGTACGGTACACGCGGAGCGAATGGCGTGCTTATCATCAAGACGAAAAGCGGTGCCGATCTGGATAAACCGATTATAGGCGTGCGTGTGGAATCGTATGTAAACACGCCGATCAATGTACCTCAGGTAACCGATCCCATTACGTTTATGCGTATGTTCAACGAGGCCGTTACGAATCAGGGTACGGATGCACTGCTGTATTCGCAGGAGAAAATGGACGGCACTTTGAAAGGACTCGATCCTTACCTGTATCCCAATGTGGATTGGTATAAAGAGCTGTTCAATTCCGCAACATTCAATCAGAAAGCGAATTTTAATGTGCGTGGCGGTACGAGTAAGATTACCTACTTCATGAATGTGAACGGTGTGCACGAGAGCGGTATGCTTAGAGGGCGCAGCAAGGACTTCTTCTCGTTCGACAACAATATCAACTATATGAAGTATGCTTTTCAGAATAACATCGACTTTAACTTGTCCAAGCAGTCCAAGATCGGGCTTAACCTGAACGTGCAGCTTAACAGTTTGCATGGTCCCATTACGGCCAGTGACGGAGGAGGAGGAATAGGCAATATCTTCAATGCGATCATGCAGAATAATCCGGTAGACTTCCCGATTACGTATCCGCAAGGCGATGACCCCTGGTATCATTGGGGCGGGACGCGTATCGGTTCTACGCCGATCGAGAATCCGATGATTGTGGCTACGGCGGGTTATAAAGACATGTTCGAGAGTACGGTTGTGGCCATTCTCAATTACGATCAAAAACTGGACTTTATGACGAAGGGGCTTGGCTTTAAGGCGCTCTTCTCATTCAAAAATTGGAGTCGAACAACGAACTACCGTTATCAGGGATACAATAAATATTTCCTTGACGGGGTAACGACCGATCCGGATGGAAAAACTGTTTATATACAAGTCTCGGAAAGCGGATCGCCTTCCAAGCCGAATTTGAATGCCGGTTCAGGAGTGAGTGGAGACCGGAGCTACTATTTCCAGAGCTATTTCGATTATAACCGTTCTTTTAACGACCATACTATTTCCGCCATGCTGCTCTATAACATGAGCGAATATAATAATAATGTGATCGGAAATAATAATCTCATCGGGTCGCTTCCCAAGCGTAAACTGGGTTTTGCCGGACGGGTTACCTATGATTACGCTCACCGGTATATGCTTGAAGTGAATGCCGGATACAATGGTTCGGAGAATTTCGCGGCGGGACACCGCTTCGGTTTCTTTCCTTCCATCGCTGCCGGATGGAATATCAGTGAAGAAAAATTCTGGAAGTCGCTCAAACCGGTCGTGTCGAATTTTAAAATACGCTCGTCGTACGGTTTGGTGGGGAATGACCAGATCGGTGGAGAGCGATTCATTTACATGGGAATCGTTACGCTCAATAATACGCCGGGTTACACGACCGGATACGACGGTTCGACGATAGAGCACAAAGGACCGACCTATTCGCGGCTTCAAAACAATCAGATTACATGGGAAATCGGAAAGAAGTTCAATTTGGGCGTAGACCTGCAGTTCTTCGATGCGCTGAATATTACGGTCGATATGTTCAGCGAGATACGCAGCAATATCTTTCAGCAAAAGCAATCGATTCCCAACTCGTTCGGAACGGCCGATACGAAGATATTCGGGAACTATGCCAAAGTGAAAAATCGGGGATTCGATGCTGCGGTAGATTACGGCAAGCAAATCAACAAAGACTTTTCACTGCAATTTCGGGGTTCTTTTACCTTTGCCCGCAATCAGGTGCTTGAGTATGATGAAGCGCCGGGCTTGCGTCCTGCGCTTCGTCAGGTTGGCCGACGGCTGAACACTTATATGGGGTATGTGGCTAACGGACTGTATATCGATCAGGCGGATATTGCGAACCATCCCAAGTCGACACTCGGAAATATTACGATTGCTCCGGGAGATATAAAATATGTAGACCAGCCGGATGCCGACGGGAAGTACGATGGGCAGATTACGTCGGACGACCGGGTTGAGATCGGCTATCCCCATGTCCCCGAAATTATTTACGGCTTCGGGCCTTCCATGAAATATAAAAATGTGGATTTCTCGTTTTTCTTTCAGGGACAGTCGAATGTGTCGCTTATGATGAACGGTTTTCATCCGTTCGGCACACAGGAACGACGCAATGTACTGCAATGGATAGCCGATGACTATTGGAGCAAGGACAATCAGAACGTCCATGCACGCTATCCGCGTCTGACGCATCATTATAACGATCATAACCGACAGAATTCCACGTATTGGCTGCGTGATGCGTCATTCCTGAAGCTGAAGAATCTGGAAATCGGTTATACGTATAAATCCGTACGTATTTATGCCAGTGCGACGAATCTGTTCACCCTCTCCAAATTCAAACTTTGGGATCCTGAACTGGGGGGAGGAAGCGGTATGAGCTATCCCTTGCAGCGTACGTATAATTTCGGACTGCAAATTAAATTTAACGATAAATAGTTTTTATTCGATTAACATATAAAGATCATGAAAATAGGATATAAAATACTTGGTTTAGTACTGATTATGGCAGGCTTTGCTTCCTGCAACTTTCTGGATGTCGTACCCGATGAACGGACTACGGATACCGACACCCATGCCGGACGCAACAACGGGATCGACTATTTGTATTCGTGTTACGCCTATTTGCCTAATCCGGCCAGTACGCCGGGAGGACTCGACCTCCTTACGGGCGATGAGGTGATTACCGCTTTTGAACATGAAACATTTGCCGCCTTTCCCAAAGGAAACTATTCCGCCTCGGCGCCGGTGATTTCGTATTGGAACACGTTCTTTCAAGGGCTTCGGCAATGTTACATGTTTATGGAACGAATCGATAAGTTTCCCAATACGACGATCGACGAGAAGAAAGATTACCGGGCACAAGCCAAATTCCTGATAGCATATTATCATTTTTTGCTCGCGCGTGCTTACGGACCGATTCTACTTATTAAAGAAACGCCGTCGACCGATGTGCTGGCCGCCGACTATCCGAGTCGGGAACCTTACGACGAGTGTGTGAACTGGATTTGCGATCTGCTCGACGAAGCTGCAAAAGACCTTCCGACCAAACGTGATATCAAGACGCAATACGGTTTGGCCACCAGCGTGATGGCCAAAGCCGTGAAAGCCAAGATGCGACTTTATGCCGCATCGCCGCTCTTCAACGGAAACGGCATGTATGCGGAGTTCAAAGACAAGCAAGGGAGGCAACTTATGCCCGCCACGTACGATCCGCAGAAATGGACGAAAGCACGTGAAGCGATCAAAGAGGCCATTGATCTGGCCGAGGCCGGCGGACATGTGTTATATGCGAATGATGCGTATCGTGAGGGCGACAACTCGGCCAATCGATTTCCGGGCGTCGGCGTGGTGCGGCGCATGCGCACGTTGACGCTCGACTGGAAAGGCGCTGCCAATCCGGAAGTGCTCTTTGCCGATACGCGGGGCGAAGGATATTATGACCTGCAACTCAAATCTATGGCAAAGACATCGGCCGATAACGGCGCGAACGGGGTCTCTCTCACTTGGGAGATGCTCAACCGCTTTTATACGAAGAATGGCCTCCCGTGGGATGAAGACCCGGCATTCAAGTCGGACAATAAACTTGCCGTCGTCAATATCGATGCCGCGCATGCCGCTTATGGAAAAGAAGGGGAGAAGACGATTGCCTTTAACCTGAATCGTGAGCCGCGCTTCTATGCCTGGGTTGGTTTTCAGGGAGGCTATTTTGAAGTACTCAACGGCGATGACAACGCTTATCCTATCCCGTCGTATATGACGGAGCGGGGACGTGTTGTCCTGAACTTTCTGAAAGACGGGAACCAGGGGCGCAAAAACCGGACGAATAACTATTCGCCCGGAGGATACCTGAACAAGAAAGGGACGGATCCGAACATGATCATGAAAAAGTCGGGATTCACCCGTCTGGTTTATCCGTGGCCGGTGATTCGTCTGGCCGATCTGTATTTGGCTTATGCCGAAGCATGCGTGGAAACAGGCGATCTGGAAACGGCCAAAGCCTACCTGAATCGTGTACGGGAGCGTGCCGGTATCCCGACGGTAGAGACTTCATGGAATGGTGTTGCCGTACTCGATCAGGCCAAACTCCGCCAAATTGTACGTCAGGAACGCCAGATCGAACTTTATCTTGAGAATCAAAACTTCTGGGATATGCGTCGCTGGCTGTTGGCCGAAAAGGCTTTCGGTAAAAAAGCACAGGGCCTGAATATCGAGGCAACGAACATCGATGACTTCGCGCGGCTCAAAGAAATCGCGTTCGAACGTAAGTTCGAGGCACCCAAAAACTATCTGTTGCCTATCCCGAGCGCGGATATCAACCGGAATCCCAAACTTGTCAATAACCCCGGTTACTAATACCGAACAAATTACATGAACGATGAAAAAGATATTTTTATATGTTTGCGCAGGCGCTTGGGTATGGTTTGCGTCTGCCGGATGTCAGAAAGACGATTCTGGTCCTTTGCCTGTCCATATCGACGCATCTTCGTTAGCGACCGAGTCGCGCGAAGGAGCCGTTAAGATCAGCTGGAAAATCCCCGAAGCTGCGAACTACGAGTATATTCGGGTAACTTACCAACATCCCGGCACCGGGAAGGAACACCGCCGTTTGGCCAGTGTACATGCCGATCATATCGTGATCGATGGTTTGCTGAAACGCTACGGCCCGATAACGTTTGAATTAGTGCCCGTAACGGCTCAGGGACGGGAAGGCGAAGTACATACCGTGACTGCCGAGGCGCTGGCGTTGCCCAAAATCACGAAAATCGTTACCCAATCGAAAAAGCAGATGACCGTAGACCCGACGCAGATTTGGGCCAGTAATCCGCAGGACGATCATGAAGGGCGGGTCGCGAATCTGGTCGATAACGATTACAGCACGATTCTCCATTTCAGTTGGAGCAATCCCAAACCTTTCCCGCATTATATTGTGATGAAAGTGCCCGATCCGGTCCGGACGTTGAGCTTCTTTCTGAAGAACCGTACAAATGCCGATAACAACAATCGCCCCAAAAGCATGAACCTTTGGGTGAGTGCGACCTTCGACGGAACGACGTTCCGCCCGGCCGAGTTCTCGGCGCACAAGGTGGCCGAATTCAGAGGAATGCCGCAGGGTAGCGGTACGGAAGTCGTGTCTCCGGGATATATTCTCCCCTCCGAAATGCAATATGTCTGGTTCGAAGTGCTCGAACCTCACGGGAGTCGGCTGTGGTTCACCGTAGCGGAAATTAAACTCTACAGTTATAAGATGGAAACATTCGATCCGGAAACGGGAGAAACAACGATGTTGTAAGCACAGGAGAAACCACGCATCGGAGAGATGATTGCAAAAGGCAGCCCCAAAATATAAATTTTTGAGGCTGCCTTATCCGATTTTGAATAAAAAAGTTCTTATCTTTGTCGTACGGTTGGGAAAAACAATAAATCCGATTTTCTAATTCAAAAAAAAACAAAATCATGGCGATTAAGTATAAAGTTATTGAACGCGGCGAACCCGGAGTAGCGGGGGGCGGCACAAAGAAGTTTTATGCTTCGGCGAATGTAACGGGCGAGAAGTCGCTCGCAGGTCTAACGCGCGATATCGAAAAGATAAGCACCGTCAGCGGTGCCGATATTCGTGCAGTGTTGTATGCGCTGGTCGATACCATGACCGGAGCACTGTCCGAAGGACAAGTCGTCCGTTTAGGCGAACTGGGCAGTCTCAGAGTAAGTATCAGCAGTGAAGGAAAAGAGAAAGAAAAAGAAGTGACGCCGGCTACCATCAAGCAAGCACGCGTGGTGTTTACGCCCGGCAAAGCGATTAAAGACATGTTGGAGACGGTTACATACGAAAAGATGTAATCCCGCTCCGTCCGAACCGATGCCTATCCTTTTCCCAACCGATGCCTATCGCTTTTCGAACCGATAGGCATAGAAAAAAATCCGATAGGCATCGGTTTTTTGTGCAGAGCGTATCCGTAAACAATCATATCTCAAACATCCGTGAAACAAATCACCGTAAAACAAAAACGCATGAATGTAAAAAACAACATGAACCGGTCGTTGTATACCGGTTTGTATGCCATCAAGGCTGGCATCATTGCCCTGCTGTCAGGAGGCATTGTGCAGCAAGCCTCCGGATGTGCGGGCGATTATGCGCCCGATGCCGACTATTGCAACGTCTTTTCGCAGGAACTGATCAAAGACCCACGGTATGCTCCTTTCCTGCTAAGCTACGGCAATCCTTTTTACGAAAGCGCCAACCCGCAATGGAAAGCGCGCAATGCCAATATCGAACAATGGCAGCAATACCTCGGACTGAACTATGATCAGGCACATTATCTGGTGATGAAAGCCACCCGCGCCGACATACAGGCGCTGACGAAAGGCGGCCAAACGACTGATCCGAAGCTGGCGTTCCTTACGCCCGACTTCGTGCAGCGTCACAAACAGGCCTTGCTCTATCTGGCTTATGCCAAATATCTGGAGCCTTATATGCACATCATCCGCCAGTCCGAAAGCTGGAACTACTATTCCGAATACAGCGACCTCAAAGAAGCGTCCGAACTGGATGAGCAGAAAGTTACCAACGTTCTGATACGTAGCTGGAATGCCGAGACCGATAAGGAACTGAAGCTGCGTTACGGCTATCAGCTCGTGCGGTTCGCACATTACAACCGGAAATACAACGATGCCGTGACGCTGTTCGACAAATACGTCGAAACGCTCGATGATAAGCCCGAAATGTATTACTACGCGCTCAGTCAGAAGGCCGGCGCACTCTACGGACTGGGCCGGACACAAGAAGCTATTTCCGACTTTATCAAAGTCTTTACGTATTCCGCCGACCTGAAAAAATCGGCCTATGCGTCCGTTTTCCTGATACATAACAATGACTATAACGAAACACCGCAAGCCGGTTTGGATACGGAGCGTCTGTTGTCGTCCGTTCAGACCGACGCGGAACGCCGATCGCTTTACTTTATGCTCGGATACAAGGCTTTCAATAACCCGCTGAATGAGTTGGAGAAGATCGTCGCGTCCGACCCCGACGCTATCGAGGCCAAGGTGCTGATGGTACGCGCCATCAACGCCATCGAACGCGATGTGTTGGCCGACCGGTATTCGTATTCGCTGAAAGCCGCCGACAAACGGTATCCGTTACTCACAGAGAAAGAAATCACGGATTTTTTGGGAGCATCGTACAAGCTGTCTGCCAAGATGATTCGTCTGGCACACAAAAAAGATTTTTGGAACTTGACGACGGCTTACCTCTGCTTCCTGCGCAAAGACTTCGCACAAGCCCGTAATCACCTCGCGCAGGTAACGACTGCCGACGCCACTTACGCGCGCCAGAAAGACATCATCGCCGCCCATCTTTATATGGCCGAGCAGACGCAGATCAGCCCGGAGACCGAACGAACGCTTCATGCTCGATACGCGCAGATGCTCGACCGCAACAATCCGTCGAACCGGACGTTCCTCCAGATCCTCGCCAACCGTTACTATCTGCAAAAGGAATATGCCAAGGCTTTCCTGATCAGCAATACGCTCGCATCGGTGCGAAACAATCTCCAGAAACCGCTGCTCGACGAGCTGGCCGCATTTCATGGCAAGAAGAACAAAAACGAATTGGAGACGTGGCTCGATAAAAACCTTCGGGACGATTCGTTCAACCTCCTCTACGGAACTTTCTTCCTGACGGAGGGCGACCTCGAAGCAGCTCATCGGTATTTTCAGGCCGAAAAGCAAGCCAGAATACACGTCTCCGCCCGTATCTTCGGATACAATATCCGGGAGTGGTACAGCGGCGCCGAGAAAGACGTGATGCGCGACGATTACCTGGCCGACTTCCCCTTTATCAAACAACGGATGAGCGAGAAAGACGTCACCGACGCGTTGCTGAAGCTCCGGAAAGCCGGCGAGAAAAATGATGCCGAGGCGGCCAAAGCGAATTTCCTGCTCGGTAACTTTTTCTATAACGTTACGACAACGGGGTATTTCCGCCATTACCTGCGTTTCGATACCGACAATAGCTATTTTTCGGAGAAATATTCGGATTATAACGAAGAGAAAGCGAAAGACAAATACATGGCCAATCCCGAACAGACGTTCTATGTGATCTACGGCGAATCGTATTACCGCAACACGACCGACCTGGCCGGGAAGTACCTGCAAAAGGCGCTCCGGCAGGTGAAAGACGACGAACTGAAAGCGCGGATTCTTTTCGCGCTGGCCAAGAACGAGCTTGAACGTTCGTATAAAGGACAGGATTATTTCACGGGTGTCGACGATTTACCCGCCGAAACGGTGAATTATTTCAATCAGCTGACGCAGTATAAAGAAACGGCCTTCTACAAAGATGCCTGTACATACTGCAAATACTTCGACGACTATGTGAGCCGATAATCGATACGGCACGATACAGGCCGGACGGATGCCCTTCTGTATCGTGCCGTCATAAGGCCGGGAGCGGAGAGTATACGGTCATTCGTTGCGGGTATGGACGACCTTATGCGTCGCCACGGCCTGTCCCGCCCGAATCCGGACAAAGTAAACGCCTTTTGCTTCGTTGCCGAAAGGAATCCGGGTTTCGTAACGATTCTTCTGCTGTTGCGCCACAAGCATTCCCTGCGCGTTGAAGACAGCCACATCGAACGTGCGGCCGTCTTCGAGCGATACGGTCAGCTGTCCGTCCGCAAACCATACCTTAGCCTCCGATAAGCCGCCTGTGATGATTACGTTGGCTACCTTATTGCCGTTGCAATCTTCAAACACCGGACTCCGGTACAGCAATCGGTTGTCTACATGACAACACATGAAAGTAGAAAGTACCCCTTCCATTGTCGGTATTGCCGGAACAAGAATAAAGGACAAGCCTAACTGGTCATGACCCAGCCCTTCGATATAGCTGTAATGTTCCCCGACGTGTATGCGCTTGTGTTTATGGCCGTCTTCGAACATGACGGAATCGATTTTCGTAATTTTTCCTGACGGAACAATGCCGATTGAAGGGATACTTTCTCCTACCTTCAGCGAGAAGTCGTAGATGACAGTCTCCTGCTGTTTCAGGTAGTCCGGGTGAACCTTATTTTCATATCCGGGATACGGTTTGAACATGACTCGATTGTTTTCGGTGCGAATCAACCCTTTCAATGCTTTTCCTTGGCGGATGATTCTCCATTGCTTTCCGTTGACCACGGTATCGCCATGCAAAACGGTTTCATCAAATGGGTCATCGAGTTTTATTTTTTCCTCGCTAAAATCCCAATAACATTTCCAGACCACGGAATCTGCCTTAAAGGCATTCACATACTTGCCGCCGAAAGCATTTTCTTGCGGCCAAACTTCTGCCGATACCAACAGCATCAGCAAAAATGATAGAAAGATTTTTTTCTTCATGATTATACTATTGAACAGTTTGTTTTCTGCTGGAGATCAGAATATACACTAAAAAAACTTTTCCTTTGCAGAGAAGAGACATGGCTGTAAATCTGATACATGATTCTAAATAAATTCTCTCATATCTGTTTATATCGAATAAGATTTTAGGACATTCAAAATCAATAGACCTATTTCTTAATTCTATATAAACTCTATTATTATTCCTTTTAGCGGGAGTTATACATGGCATCGGGAGCAAAAGAGAAATGCCCTCCCGAAGCTATATCAAGATTTTTGCAATATAATTTAGAACGACTATCAACGATTAATTTACCGCCGGGCTCGACTGTGATTTTTTTAGCCGAAGCATCTAATGTGGCTCCATTTGTAACACGTAATGTCGCTCCGCTTTTTACAATAATATCTCTTTCGTATCGCTTATACGAATAGATGTTTACTGTACCGGCAATGATGACGTCTGTTGGAATGCTGTTTATTTCCCGAACTAGAAAAGATGCTGCTGCTTGGAAATGCGTATGTTCTTGATTCGATGTCGGCATATAATACCTCTCAAATTTTGTTTTACCTGCTTGATGAAGATTTTGACCGGTTAGTCTGCTGTTCAATTGACTTTGCCAGTCCGATAATGCTAAAGCACTTACTGTTGGAACAAAAGAAAAGTACTTCTTCATCAACAGACCGTCGGGAATTTTGCCTGCGACGTTGCTGACATTGTAAATCCCAGCCGGGGCGCCATCTAATGGATATACGGAAGCATTGCTGTTCATGCTTTTTTCTGAAATATCCAATTTTATATTTATTAAAAATAGAATTTTCTTATGTATCCGTATCCTGCCCCAATAAACATTCGATGTATTTCTGTTGGGTACCGCATGGATTTTTACATCACTGACGACATCTGCGCTTCCCGGTATTTTCAAAACAACCAGTTTAGGAAAATTCGTCAGAAGAAAATACGTCCCATAATAATAAGTTAATAAATGCATCCATAGGGAAAATTTATATGTCTCCCGATGGTTAACCAACATTGTGCCCGGCTCCATCGCTTTCGTTCCGTTTCCGGTACCGTTAGTTATCGCCACATTTTCGCATTGTAGAGGAAATCCTACATTATCATACTCTGTTTGAAATGTACTATGTTCGTTACCGTCAATTTGCAAACGACCGTTTACATGATAAACCAGCATCTGTTTGGCTGCCTTGCTGTCTAATATCTTGAGTCCTTTTTTAATCATATCGATGTTCTTTGCCTGAAAAAACTTGATGAAGGCTACCGAGAATTTTATATCGGCAAGATGACGAAGCATTGCCTGCATGCCGATTGGAACATTGGCTCCTTTATGAGGAGAATCTACACTGATAAATTTCCATGTATCATGTTTCCTGTTTTCCAATTCCATCTTTCTCAAAGCATATCTCGCAACAAGTCCTCCCATGCTGATTCCCATAACGACATTGGGAGAGGTTCCTTCCTTATTTCTATTGACATAGTCGATTACTTCCTGAAAAAGAGCTGCGTTTCTTCTGATATCATCCAATCCGTCATTATAATCCAAATAAATGATATCGAAAGAACTTATGTTTTCCCATATATTGGGATTACCGATATTCAATGTCCCGATCTTTTCTTCATCAATACTCAAGTTGGTTATATCCATATTTGTTGTTCCCAGCACATGGCTCGGATCAAATCCTTCGGCTATAATCAACGGCTTTCTTATCTTCTTATCGGTGTTACCTTTTGCATATTTAATTTGTATTTTACCTCCGGAGTGTCGGGAAGAGGCGGATATATCCGATGTCACGTCGGCTGATTTTAATGTGACGGGTGGCTCTTCCCCTATGGATATTTTCGTTCTGCATGTATATGTCGTATTATCTGTATACGTTATTCTGAAGTAAATATCTTTAATACCTGTCGATGAAAATGTATGGGCAATGTTGTTGTTCCACGACATCGTTCGATATCCTCCCTCGTTGTTGAAGTTGATCTGGAGGTTCTTAACGGCTTTGCCCGTATTATTTACGAATAAGTTCGAACTGAACTTAAAACGTATGGTTTTACCGTAGAAATACTTTTCTTTAGGAGCGACAGCGAAGAGCATCTTCTGTTCGTATGGATTCTTGCCATTGACGTCGTAAATCTGTTCATTCACAACTCTTACCAAGCTGGAACCAACCGCATCCTTACGATACATATCATATCTAAGATGTATAACTGCAAGTGATGTGGCTCCCTCGCTTGAAATTCGGGCGTTCATTTGGTCTGGAGTCGATAAAGAGATATTGCCGTTTACTTTCGAGCTATACATCCCCCCGTAAAGAGCGTTCCATATTTCCATATCAATATAGTTTTCGTCGGTCAATGCCACCCCATCATAATATACCGGGTCTATAAGATGCAGTCCGTAATCATACAGTAACCCCGTGGTTACTCTGCTTTTGTCGACATGCTGAAACACCTTGCTTATTTTAGCATTATATTCGGCAATCTCTTGAGCAATCAGGACATAAAATGGGCTTATTGCCATTATTATTATGGCAAGAACCCTTTTTCTTATTCTTTTCATCATATTTTTCTTAGTCATGAATATTAATTTTGATATCGAACCGACCGTCCGTAATCGCTTTTATTTCGCCGGTTTTTATATGCTTTACACTGAAAGAAAAAGTCCCGCTTATAATACCATTCTCTTTGTCGAATTTCAACAAACAATACTCACTTGGCAGGTCTTTGCATAAACGGTAATACTCTTTATTGATTTTATACAATGCACTGGACACTTTATGCTTAAATCCGACTTTTACGATGCTGTCCGTAATACTGATAGAGCGATCTTTGTTAGCGTACGAATAAAAACCCAAATATTTCCCTCCTACACTGTAGTAGCCGCTGATAGGGCTGTGTCCCAACACGCCGCTACCACGGGTATATACAAACAGCTCTTTGTCTACATAGCAACCGAATGTATTTTTACCGGAAGTCGAAATTTCAGGCAGTTCGAAAGCTTCTTCTGCTTCGCAACGAGGAAGAAAGAAACCTAAAAGAAGAATGAAAAAGAAACTGTTGAGTCTCATAACCGTTATGTTTTATTTATTCACCAATTTTTTTGTTCCCACTACGACACCATTGGCAATCAGTTTGTAGATATGCAGTCCGGAAGCGAAATCGGCTGAAGAAACGGTTATCGATCCTTTTTTGTCATGTACGTCGAGCGGCACGTTTTTCACCTGTGCTCCGTTGATCGAATAGAACGCGATGGCTGCGTTTGTTGTTCCTTCGGGCAAGGTGTAATCGATTCGGGCGTTACCGTTTACCGGATTGGGCACATTTTGCGACAGATACTCCTCCGTATCGAGGATTTTTTCATTGGCTGTCGTCGCTTCACCGCTCTTGAAAGATATCCGTCCCTGACTCTCCAACGCTTCCACTCTGGCCTGAAGTTCCTTGATCGCTTCTACAAGTACTGGTATCAGTCCGGTATAATTTACCGCATAGATCCCCTCGGCATCCTGCTCCACCAATTCCGGGAAAAGTTCTTTCACTTCTTGTGCGATAAAACCGAATTCTTTCTTATATGCTTTGCTCTCCGACAGATTGAGCGGTTCTGCCAATGCGCTTTGGGCATCTCCCTTACTGATTTTACCCTGTGCAATCATGGTTTCCACCTCCTTACGTCGGTCTGCTTCGGAAACAACTTGTTTCTCGTAAAATTTACCATGGAGGCGTTTGAGTCTGCTCAGATATGAACTGTTGATATTGACAATGTTCCTTTTGAGTCTCTCATCCGAGGTAATCAACAGCCCTTGTGTGGTCCAAACTCGTCCGTTCACTTCGAGGGCATACGTGGTCGGCTTCCGCCCGATACCGATTTTACCGGTCTGATCAATAAACAGTTTGTAATTTCCCCAATTGGGTGATCCATATGGTCGCCAGATATTTAATCCGCCTTCGGAGAATTCCATACCCCAATTAGGACCGATGTATACTCCGGGGGCACTGCCGACACCATTCCAGTTATTCGGCTTCTGACCGATGAACAGATGGCTGTCTTGATAAAACAACTGTGCCTTTAAAGAAGGCATCCAACACATCACTAAAACTACGGCTAAAGCCGTCCGTAAAATAGAATTTTTTTTCATAATGGAAATTATTTATTCGTTATGCAATGCAAACGTAAATAAAATAATTTTGTTATAGTTTTTTATTTCAAAAGATTAACTTTTATTATTGTGTGTATTTGGTTTTGCGTGTAAGTGTTTGATCTTCAAATTTCCGTTCTGATGCGTCACGCCGGCCTTTTGTTCTTTATCTGTCGAGTTGTTTGTTGTTTTGTGTAAATTATGTTTTTTTTAATGTGTTTCTTTGGATTGGTATCAAATCTTTTTGAGAGGGATTTCTGTCCGATGCCGACAGGAAGTACGGTTATCGCTCCATTCTCTGCTTATTGCTTTTCCGTCAGGTATTGCCAGAAGCGGACAGGCATATCCTGACGCTGTTTCCGCAGGTTGATGCGTTCTTTGATGGTCATCGCTTTGAAATAGCCGCGCCACAACTCCTGAAACAGTTGCTCGTCTTCGGCCATCAGCGATTCGTCCAGCCGGCCGTCCAGCAGCTGTTCATCGTCCGTGAACGTGATTTCGCGTGCCGTTTGCCGGTCGTAATAGTAACCGTACCTGCGTCGCAGGTCGTAGATCACCCAAGATTGGTCGGCAAAACGGTCGGTGAAATGGTCGATAGTCAGGGGTAACGCGTTATATATCGGTCGGACGGGGGCGAAGAACAGATCGTCGGCCGCTTTCTGAAAGCGTACGAACTGCTTGAGATAATGCGCTTCATGGCTTACTTTGCGGGCAATCTTACCGACTTCCAACACATCGGCATCGCCGAAGTTCAGGGAGATGTCGAGCTGCGTGTCGAATGTTTTGCGGATATAGCGGAACAGCAGTTCGTCGCTCCCGGGCAATTCCGATAGCCAGACGTGCATCAGCATGTTACGGGCTTCTTTCTTCAGTTTGCGCTCCAGTGCTTGCCACACCCGCTCGGCCGATGTTTTTTGACTCCACACCGTGTAGGTCTCGTCCGTAAACAGAGGAGGCGTTTCGCCTGTTTTCATCAGGCGGTGCGGGAATGTTTTCCGGTTATATGCGTCGAAAACGGCCGTCAGCAGTCCTTCGAAAGTCTTGTCATAGAAGAAAATCACCATACGCTTTCCTCTTATTCGGTCCATGGGATGGTCAGCTGGCGTTCGTCTGCCGCCATCTTGCGCTTCTTCGGTTCGGTCAGGATGCGGCGCACGTATTCGGGCGTCACCTCATGCACCGTGTTCATCGGTAACTCACGGCAGGTGATGAAGTATTGCGCTTTCTTCATCACGATACCGATCTTTTTCAACTGTGCCGATGTGAGTCGGCCGTAACGGCGTGCGGCTACGATCAGCTTGGCCGACTTCACGCCGATGCCCGGCACTCGCAGAATCATCGCATAGTCGGCCGTGTTCACATCTACCGGGAAATGTTCGGGATGCCGCAAGGCCCATGCCAGTTTCGGATCGATTTCCGGATCGAGGTTCGGGAAACGGTCGTCGACGATCTCGTCTGCCCTGAACTCATAAAAACGCATAAGCCAGTCGGCCTGATAGAGCCGGTTTTCTCGCACAAGGGGCGCTTGCCTTACGGCCGGTAAGCGTTTATCGTACGTATTCACCGGTATGTATCCCGAATAATAGACGCGTTTCATGCTTGGCCGGCGGTAGAGGGCGGACGAGATGGTGAGGATTTCCTTATCTGTCTCGGAGGTCACGCCCACGATCATCTGCGTGCTTTGTCCGGCGGGAACAAAACGCGGTGCATGCCGGAATTTGCGTCGGTCTTCGAGGCTTTGCAACATCCCTTGCTGAATGTAGCGCATCGGTGTGAAGACGCTTTGAAAATCCTTCTCCGGCGCGAGGAGTTTCAGGTTTTGTTCTGTCGGGATTTCGAGGTTGACGCTCATGCGATCGGCATAAAGCCCTCCTTCGTTGACCAGCTCCTGACTGCATCCGGGGATGCTCTTCAGGTGAATATACCCGTTGAAACGATGTACTGTACGAAGGTCTTTGACGACACGCACCATACGTTCCATCGTATAGTCGGGACTGCGCATGACGCCGGAGCTGAGAAAGAGTCCCTCGATATAGTTGCGACGGTAAAACTCGATGGTCAGTTCCACCAGTTCGTTGACCGACAACGTGGCTCGCGGATGGTCGTTGCTGCGACGGTTGATGCAGTAAGCGCAGTCGTACATGCAATGGTTCGTGAGCATGATTTTGAGGAGGGACACGCAACGCCCATCGTCCGTGAAACTATGACAGATGCCCATCCCGCCGACAGTATTGCCTAATCCGCCGGACGTGTTTCTGCGCACCGTGCCGCTCGAAGCACATGAGACGTCGTATTTAGCCGACTCGGCCAGTATCTTCAGTTTCTCTAAAATTCCCTCGTTCATTTCCTCACAAAGGAAGACATTCCGGGCGAAACAAGAAAAAACTTTGGCCCCAAAAATCTTCCTTTGTTGAAAAAAACTTTGGTATGGTTGCGGAGGGATGCCGAAGATTTATCCCAGATTACGCGATACACTGTTCGGCGTTTACCATTAATAATGGATGTACGAATGTACG
>NZ_JAUMYS010000097.1 GCF_030528505.1 Tannerella sp. | reverse complement strand
TTGTATAGCGATGAACAAAAAAGGAAGTGCATCGTGCATTACGACACACCTCCTTTTTTATTCCGTCAAAATTCCGTCTACCTCATTTCTTCTCTAAAAGAAACTCATCGATATACTTCGCAATCGTTTCTTTCGGCTGCAATCCCATACTGGCTTGCGGTTTACCCTGCATCGGGACGAACAACAGCGTCGGGAGACTGCTGATACCGAAAGCCGACGCCAGCTCTTGCTCCTTGACGACATCGACTTTATAGATCACGATATCATCTTTATATTCAGCCGCCAGTTCCTTCAATATCGGCGCTACCCGTCTGCACGGTCCGCACCAGTCGGCGTAAAAGTCGATGATACACGGCTTGTCCCCCTCATACTTCCACTCCGACGTGTTCTGTTCGTAATTAAACACCTTAGCCAGAAAATCGGCTTTATTCAATACAATCACTTCGCCCGCTGCCGCAGCATCGCCCGAACGTGCCGTAGCATGAAATGCCAAAAGCATCAGCGGAAGGATCATCCAATATTTCACTTTATTCATACCTGTAATTTTTAATGTTTATCTTCTATTTATTTCGACGCAAAGATAAACGACAATTCAGCAAATCTCAATGCACTATGATGAATAAAAGGTGTTTTTTGTTTATTTTTGCACTTGTGAAACTGACAGAAACGATGCGAAAATTTATTCGCGAACACGCGGCAGACGACGTGCAACGATTATTGCTCTCGGCAGCCCGACACCCTTCGATCGATGTGCCCTTTGCCGTCACCCAGATTGAAGCGCGACGCGCCTTGAAAGACAAATTGCCGGACTGGTATGCTCATGAAGAGCTGAGTTTTCCTTCGAAACTGGCTGCGGAGCAATGTTCTTCCGCATTGACGGCACGGTACAAACTCCGGCTACTCGAAGGCGAACAGCATCTTTGCGATCTGACGGGAGGTCTGGGCGTAGACAGTTATTTCTTCGCGAAGCAGGTGAAACAGGTATGCTATGTAGAGCGTGACAAGGCCTGTTTCGACGCGGCGATGCGAAACTTCTCCGTCCTCTCCGCAAGGAATATCGAAGGGCGTAACGCGGAAGCCGCACATGTTTTGTCGGAGCTTACGGAAACGGACGTCTTTTATATCGATCCGGCACGGCGCGGTACGGGCAACCGGAGAATGTTCGCCCTATCCGACTGCGAACCCGATATCGTACAGCTTCTGCCCGAGATGCTGCGCAAGGCGCCCAAGGTAATTGCCAAACTTTCACCGATGCTCGACCTGAGTCACACGCTGGCGCTACTGCCCCAAACGACCGATGTACACGTCGTGTCGGTAAAGAACGAATGCAAAGAACTGCTGTTTGTACTGCGACGGGGAAACACGGCAAAGACGCCTCGTATACATTGTATCAATATCATAACAGATTCTTCGGAACAGACTTTCTGTTTTACCCCGGACGAAGAACAGGCCACTCCCGCCTTACTGGCAGAGTCGGCTGGAGCTTACCTATACGAACCGAACGCTTCGATTCTGAAAGCCGGAGCCTACAAACAAACGGCCATGCGTATGGGCGTCCGCAAGCTGCACGTAAACAGCCATCTTTACACATCGGACGAAGAAGTGATCGATTTTCCGGGGCGTAGCTTCCGGGTCGAAGAAGTGCTTCCTTTCAGCGGGAAAATATGCCGGACCATCGCACGGAACATTCCGCAAGCCAATCTGACGGTGCGTAATTTCCCGCTGTCGGTCGAAGCCTTGCGTAAGCGAACAAAGATCACGGACGGCGGGGAAGTCTATCTTTTTGCCACGACACTTGCCGATAATCGGAAGGTGCTCATCCGCTGCATGAAGCTCGGTCATCATCCTTAACGAGCGAGACCGTATCATCCTTTAAGCGAAACTGTTCGTCATAGTCGAGCAGGAAGCGTAAGGCCTGCACGTTCTTTTCCTGCTCCAACGGCAAGAGACGAGCCAGTTCGAGGACACTTCTGGGCTTTTCGCTCAGCATCTCGATCAGGGCTCGACGGAGCATATTCAACTCCCACTGTGTCAATCCGGATTGCGTTTTTTTCAGGCAGATATCGCACACCTTGCAATCGGCCGCATCTTTCTCCCCGAAATAGTGGAGCAACAAACGGGTACGGCAATGATACTTTTCGTTCAGATAAGCGATCACCCGGTCGATACGTTTCCGGTCGCGTTTCTTACGTTCCTCGTAGGCAAAGGCGGGGATATGCAGATGCGCTGTCTCTTCGCGAGTGCGCGTAAACGTGATCTGCGGAACCTTCTTTCGAGGGACATAACGGATGATACCGGCTTTCGAGAGCGCGACAAGGCAATGGTAGACATGCTCCGCAGTCGTATGGGCACGAGTGGCGATAAAGGTTTCGTCGATAAAGACATAATCCGCAAAGAGACCGGTATAGGTGCGGAGGATAGCACGTACCACGTTGTCCGTAAGTTCATCCTGACGCAACGCCTGATAAAGCTCTTCGCGGGTGATCAGGAAGATCATACGCGAGGCGTTATCGGGCTCTTCGACGTATTCAATATAACCGGCCAGCTCGAGAATCTTCAAGGCATGGTGCGCCTGCGTAAGAGAGAATTTATAGACCGTACAAAATTCGGCAATCGAAAAATCATGTGTAGTAAAAAGCCCGAACCCCGAAGCTATCTGGAAATAATATCCCAACGACTCGTAGACACGGGCAATCACCTCTTTGTCGGGATACTCGTCGGTGATGCGCTTCTTCAGTTTGGTTGTTTCGGATGAATCGCAGAGCACTACCGCATAGGCACGCCGTTCATCGCGTCCGGCACGTCCGGCCTCTTGAAAATATTCTTCGAGCGATCCCGGCATATCGATATGTACGACCAGACGAACATCGGGCTTATCGATTCCCATCCCGAAAGCGTTCGTCGCAACCATCACGCGGCAGTGATTATTCTTCCACGCGTTCTGACGTTCGGTCTTTACTTCGCGTTTCAGTCCGGCATGAAAAAACTGCGCCGATATGCCTTCCTGCTGAAGAAACGCAGCCATCTCCTGCGTGCGTTTCCTGTTACGCACATAAACGATGGCCGATCCCGGCACTTTATCGAGCATATAGAGCAGCGTCTGCAACTTGTCTTCACACGAACGGACAACATACGACAGGTTTTTGCGTACAAAGCTCTTGCGGTACACATTCTTCTGACGGAAACAGAGTTTCTCCTGAATATCATCGATTACCTCGAGGGTAGCAGTAGCCGTGAGCGCCAGCACAGGGACATCGGGAAACAGTTCCCGCACGGAAGCGATGTTCAGGTAAGAAGGCCGGAAATCGTATCCCCACTGCGAGATGCAATGGCTCTCGTCTACGGCCAGCAGGCAGACGTTCATGGCACGCAGTTTGCTTCTGAACATTTCGGATGCTAACCGTTCGGGCGAAACGTACAGGAACTTATACCCTCCAAAGATACAGTTATCGAGATGCGTACCGATCTCTTCGCGTGTCATGCCGGTATAGACGGCAGTCGCTTTGATTCCCCGCTGACGGAGGTTATCCACCTGATCTTTCATCAGAGCAATCAGCGGGGTGACGACTAAACAAAGTCCGTCCATGCCGAGCGCGGGCACCTGAAATGTCAGTGATTTACCGCCTCCGGTAGGCATCAGCCCGAGCGTATCCTTACCAGCACAGACCGAATGGATGATCTCTTCCTGTAAGGGGCGGAACGAAGTGTAGCCCCAATACTGCTTTAATATCTCATGGTGGCGATCCATGAGCCATCACAACTCCGAAGGCCGAATGTCTTTTACCATTAACTGGATCGTCGTATTCCCATTATACGTATTCTCCTCGATCGTATAGCACAAGTCGAACGGGTTCATCGCCTTGACATAGTTGGCATGCGTACTCATCCCAAATGCGATGGCGTGAACCGGTCCTCCTCCTTTTCCGTCGATGATTTCCAGTTTCAGGTGTTCGAGTTCCTTCCCGACGCAGCGGCTTGTTCCGTAGTCCTGCACATGCAGGGAGCAGAAGACGGGTTTTTCGTTATCCGGCCCTAAAGGGTTCATCTTCTTCAGTTCATTCATAAAACGGGGCGTGATATGTTTCAGGTCGATGACGGCATCAATGTCGATTTGCCGGGTCATCTGTTCCGGCACGATATCTTCGGCTGCCAGTTTCATGAATCGGTTCGTAAACGCCTCCAGATTTTCTTCGCGCAGCGAAAGCCCCGCGGCATACGTATGCCCTCCGAAGCTCTCCAGCAGATCGCGGCATCCCTCGATGGCTTTATAGATATCGAATCCGACGATGGAACGCGCGGAGCCGGTAATCAGTTCCGACGATTTCGTCAACACGACCGACGGACGATAATACTTCTCCGTCAGGCGCGAGGCGACGATTCCGATCACCCCTTTATGCCAGTCGGGGTTATACACTACGATGCCTTTCTGAGCTTCGATGTCCTGAATCTCTTCGATAATGGCATTGGCCTCGTCGGTAATCTTCTTGTCGAGTTCGCGCCGGTCGTCGTTATACTGGTCGATACTTTCGCTTCGTTCGTTCGCCTCGTTTATATCTTTCGAGAGCAGCAGTTCGACGGCCTCGCGTCCGTTCATCATCCGTCCCGAGGCATTGATGCGCGGCCCGATCTTAAAGACGATGTCACTGATCGTTATCTCCTTGCCGGCCAATCCGCAGACATTGATTATACCTCTCAGTCCGAAGCTCGGGTTGTTGTTGAGCTGGCGCAGCCCGTAGTAAGCGAGGATACGGTTTTCGCCCGTGATGGGTACGATGTCGGACGCGATACTGACGGCCGTCAGCTCGAGTAGACTTTCGAGTTGGGTGAAAGGGATGTCGTTGCTTTGAGCAAACGCCTGCATAAATTTGAATCCGACGCCACATCCCGAGAGATGTTCGTAGGGGTACTGCGAGTCGGTACGTTTGGCGTCGAGCACGGCTACGGCGGCAGGCAGCTCGTCGTCGGGCATGTGATGATCGCAAATGATGAAATCGACGCCGCGCTCGTTGGCGTAGGCCACCTTGTCGATGGCTTTGATGCCGCAATCGAGCGTGATAATAAGCGAAATGCCGTTTTCGACGGCATAGTCGATGCTTTTGTATGAGACGCCATAGCCCTCGTCGTACCGATCGGGGATATAGAAATCGATCGTCGACGAGTAGGGCCTCAGAAACTTGTAGACGAGCGATACAGCCGTCGTGCCGTCTACATCATAATCCCCATAGATCAGAATCTTCTCTTTGTTTCCTAACGCCTTGTTGAGCCGTTTCACGGCTTTGAACATGTCGGGCATCAGAAACGGGTCATGCAAATCGTTCAGGTTCGGTTTGAAGAATTTCCGCGCCTCGCGAGCTAAGGTGATGCCACGTTGCACGAGCAACAGGCAGAGGATGGGACTAAGTCCCAGCTCGGCAGCTAGCTCGTCGCGTTTGCGTAATTCTTCTTCTGTATGGGGTCGAATACTCCATTTGTTTGTCATTATATATTGTTTTTATTTTTTTCAAGCAAGCAGCAACGGCATGAGCGATTGTCGCTACGTAGTGCGACAGGTTCAGGCAATTACTATTGGCTGTAAAGGTACAACGAATAAATGACATAGCGTGGTCATCGCCGGAAAAATAAAAAGAGACCCATTTGATTTTTGGAAAAAAAAAGATTTGTTTCTCTTTTTTGCAGGCGATACAAAAAGTAGGAGAGGCACGCGAAAAAATCAGATGAACGCGGCGATGAAGCAATAGATAAACCATCCGCAGAGGCCGATTTTGCATATCGTGCCGAGCAGAAAGCCGGCGAATGCGCCGAATCCGGACTTTACAAATGATAAAGGCAAATCAAGCCCGCTTAGGTTACGCAAAGTAACGTTTTATGACAGGGTTCTAAAACGCAAGTTTGAGTTTCTAACCAATCTGTTTGAAATGCGCCTTGATTTAGTCGCTTCCATCTATAAATTGCGTCGGCAGATAGAATTGCTGTTTAAACAGTTATGGGGCTTTGATTGTAGTTCATGAGCGAAACATCAATCAAATAAATATTATCAAACATCTCAACCAATCTTCGATGACAACTAAAATGTTCCCATAAACCGAATTTGACATTTCTTATTTTTTTGCCACGCTTATGAATGATTCCATTCGGATAAAAGTTCTTTAATATATAATACACATTATCATCGGCCGGAGCATATTCTTGTATTACCGGCCAGCCACCCGAATGTAACTGGATATACCATCCGTCACGTTCTAAGTCATTCCATCCTCCCGTTTCTTTTTCAAGTTTCTCCGCATATGCGAAATCGAATTTTTCAATATGGTCAGGAGTGTCTTTTTCGTTTGTATTCATCTTTTTCTCCCTTTGTGCACAGCTTAAGACTATGCCTGTACATAATATGGTTAATAAATATCTGCTTCTTTTCATTGGTTGATCATTATATTGATTGCTTCCCATTGCCACTCGAAAAGGCTTTTGCGTTCGACACCGACCCTATGGCTGTAATCCATCAGGTAGTCCACTTCTCGTCAGTCTACAGACTGTCTATATTCCTGTTTTTTCTTATATTTCCCCGTATGACCGTTAATCTCATAAATCGTCTCCATATTTGTTTCGCTTTCATCGATAGTAACTACCCATACCGGAGGTTTGACTTCCCGGCCGTTTTTTATCTCGGCCGGGAAAAAAGCAAAATGGATATGGTAATTTATATCGTAGGTAAAACGGCCATCCGGTTTCATGGGGCTATTGATATCATAATTTCGGATATTGATCTCTCCGGTTTTTCGGTTAAACCAACCCTCTTTTTCAAGAAGCGCCACAATATCATCCCATTTGATTTCTGCAAATTTCGCATCTTCGTCAATCACCTCCTTCAAGTTGCCGTGACGGTCAAAATGTTCCCATAAACCGAATTTAACATTTCTTATTTTTTTGCCACGCTTATGAATAATTCCATTCGGATAAAAGTTCTTTAATATATAATACACATTATCATCGGCCGGAGCATATTCTTGTATTTCAGGCCAGCCGCCAGAGAACAACTTTATATACCATCCGTCACGTTCTATATCATGCCATCCTGTTTCTTTTTTCACTTTTTCGGCATATGCGAAATCGAATTTTTCGATATGGCCGGGAGTGTCTTTTTCTATCATATCCATCTTTTTTTCTCTTTGTGCACAGCTTAAGACTATGCCCGTACATAATATGGTTAATAAATATCTGGTCCTTTTCATTTGTTAATCATTATATTGATTGCTTCCCATTGCCATTCGAAAAGACTTTTGCGTTCGACACCGATCTTATGGCTGTAATCCATCAGATTGTCTGTTTTTCCTTAGTCTATTATTATAACATCTTCATCGTTAAATAGTCTGCGCTCCTGTTTTTTCTTATATTCACCCGTATGACCATTTATCTCATAAATCGTCTCTATATATGTTTCACTTTCATAGATAAAAACTTTCCATACCGGAGGTTTGACTTCCCGGCCGTTTTTTTTCTCGGCCGGAAAAAAAGAAAAATAAATATAGTAATTTATATTGTAAGTAAAACTGCCATCGGGTTTCATCGGGCTCTTGATATCACAATGCCTCAGATTGATTTCTCCGGTTTTTCGGTTAAACCAGCCTTCTTTTTCAAGAAGCGCCACCACATCATACCATTTGACTTCTCCGAACTTGGCATCTTCGTCAACCACCTTGACCAATTTGCCGTGACGGTTAAAATGTTCCCATAAACCGAATTTAACATTCCTTAGCTTTTTGC
>NZ_JAUMYS010000096.1 GCF_030528505.1 Tannerella sp. | reverse complement strand
TTTTTGAAAGGGAGCATTTTCTGAACAAGAGAGTGCTCTCTTTTTTTTGTGTGTAGATACCCGCCGAATCTGCCCGCAGGCCGGGTGAAAAAGCCGCAAAAACACGCGCATCCGTATGCAAGAAAATTTACATACGGGAGAAAATAAATTTCCGTACGTACGAAAATTTATTTTGATACGTATGGAAGTTTACGCGCGTCCGTATGTACGTGAAATTTATATACGGACGGAAATTTTCACACATCCGTATGTACGTGAAATCAGGAATGAAAAGGCATTGGCTGTTCGGTTAGGGAGATTGAAAATTATCATGTACATTTGCCGGATAAAAGAAACGAAAAGAAATGATCCAATCTATGACCGGTTTCGGCAAGGTCACGGCCGAAATGACCGATAAAAAGGTGACCATCGAGATCAAATCGTTAAACAGTAAGCAACTCGATTTATTTACACGTATACCGTCTGCCTATCGAGAAAAGGAGATGCAGATTCGCAACGAGTTATCGCAAAAGTTGGAGCGAGGGAAGATCGATCTGATGCTGCATGTTGAATACATTGGCAAAGACACTTCGACGAAGATTAACGCGGCGGTGGTCGAAGGGTATTACGAGCAGATTCGGAGTTTGGCCGAGAGGCTGTCGGTAAGTTTACCGGACGACTGGTTTCAGACGTTGTTGCGTCTTCCGGATGTGATTAAAAACGAAACGGTAGAAGTCGATGAAGCGGAATGGCAAAAGGTGCATCAGGCGGTTGCCGACGCGATAGCTCAGCTGATCGAATTCAGGCAGCAGGAAGGGCTGATGCTTCAGAAACTCTTCGAACAGAAAATTGCGACAATCGCCGAACTGCTCAAAGAAGTTGAACCGTATGAGCAGGAGCGGATCGATAAAATCAAAGGGCGTTTATTGGAAAACCTTCAAAAGGTGCCGGAGGTGGAATATGACAAGAACCGCTTAGAGCAGGAGTTGATTTATTACCTTGAGAAGTTGGATATCAACGAAGAAAAAGACCGTTTGAAGAATCATCTGCAATATTTTATCGATACGATGAACAACGGGAGCGGACAAGGTAAAAAGCTCGGATTTATTGTTCAGGAGATTGGTCGCGAGATTAATACGCTCGGTTCGAAAAGCAATCATGCCGAGATGCAGAAGATCGTGGTGCAGATGAAAGATGTTTTGGAGCAGATCAAAGAACAGATTTTGAATGTATTGTAATGAAAGGTAAACTGATTATTTTTTCAGCGCCGTCGGGGGCAGGTAAATCTACGATTATACGTTATTTATTGGAAAAAGGTTTGCCGCTCCGCTTTTCCATCTCTGCTACGAGTCGTGCTCCGCGCGGTGAAGAACAGAACGGTAGAGAGTATTATTTTCTGACACCCGACGAATTCAGGCAGAAAATTGTGGCCGGAGAGTTCCTTGAATACGAGGAGGTTTACCGGGATCAATTCTACGGTACGCTCCGCTCGGAAGTGGAACGCATTCAGGCGAGCGGCAACACGGTTGTGCTCGATGTCGATGTGGTGGGGGGCTGCCGTATCAAAGAGCAATACGGGGCTGAAGCGCTGTCGGTTTTTATCCGTCCGCCGTCGATTGACGCATTGCGCGTCCGGCTGGAGAAGAGGAACACGGACGCTCCCGAAGTTATCGAACGTCGGCTGGAAAAAGCGGCCTACGAACTTTCGTTTGCGTCCAGATTCGATCGGATCATCGTCAACGATGATTTGGAGCAAGCACAGCGGGAAGCGCTGCAAACAGTCACGGATTTTATTCACTCCTAAAAGCGCGTAGCATATCGCTTAATCCTTCCTTTTCGATGAAGACGGTCGGCATTTTTTCAGGTTCTTTTAATCCGATACATATCGGGCATTTGGCTTTGGCTAACTGGCTTTGCGAATACGAGCCGTTAGACGAGCTGTGGTTTCTTGTGACGCCGCATAACCCCCTGAAAGCCGAGGAGACGTTGATGAACGATCGTTTCCGGATGGAGTTGGTCGAAGCTTCCATCAAGGACTATGATAAGTTCAAAGCCAGTGATTTCGAGTTTGCGTTGCCTCGCCCGTCTTATACGATCGACACGTTGCGCGCGTTGCGCGCGGCTTATCCGCAGATTACTTTCATACTTATTGTCGGTTCAGACAGTTGGAATAACATCGGTCGGTGGAAAGAGTCCGAAGCGCTGATTCGTGAGTTTCCCGTGTGGATTTATCCGCGTCAGGGATATGAAGCGGTGCTCTCTCCCTCGTGTTCAACGGTTCGTTGCGTCGATGCGCCCGTCATCGATGTTTCGTCGACGTTTATTCGTGCGTCGATCAAGGCAGGCAAGGATGTCCGTTTCTTTATCCCCGAAGCTGTCCGTACCTATCTTCCGGAGATACGAAAAAGTCTGGAGAACGGCAAGAAAAATACCCTTTCGGATAGAGAGGAAACGTAAAATATCATTACTTTTGTACGCCTGTTCGGCTAACGTCCGGTCGTGACGGAATAAGATATAGATGCAATGACAGAGAAGGAAAGAAAACAATACGAGACAGATAAACGTTATTTGCAGATGGCCGCCATTTGGGCGGAGAATTCCTATTGCCAACGCCGCAAAGTGGGGGCTTTACTTGTCAAAGACCAAATGATCATTTCCGACGGATACAATGGCACGCCGTCGGGTTTCGAAAATATTTGTGAAGACGAAAACAATGTAACCAAGCCGTACGTGCTTCATGCCGAAGCTAATGCGATTACGAAAGTCGCCGCTTCGTCGAACAACAGCCGTGGGGCGACGATTTATATCACGTCTTCGCCTTGCATCGAATGTGCCAAGCTAATCATCCAGGCCGGTATCGTGCGTGTGGTATATTCCGACGAGTATCATACGGACGAAGGCTGTAAACTGCTCAAACGGGCAGGCATCATCGTCGATTTTATTCACCTGAACAAAGAAGAAAAATGAGTCACTCCCGAAAAAACATCCTATGGATGCCTCTGGTTGTCGTCGTAAGTTTAGGCATCGGCCTCTGGCTCGGCGCCTATTTGTATTCGCGTTCGCCGCGCATGCGTGAAGTGAATGCCGGCAAAAACAAAATCAATACGATTTTGAACATCATTGATACGCAATACGTCGATACGGTCAACATGAACGATCTCGTAAATAAGACGGCAGCCAGTCTGATCAGTGAGTTAGACCCTCACTCCGTGTTGATTCCTGCCGAAAACGTACAAGCCGTTAACGAGGATCTGGAAGGCTCATTTGGAGGGATCGGTGTATCGTTCAATATAATGAACGATACGATTTTGGTTATCACGGTTATGCCTGGAGGACCGGCTGAGAAAGCAGGCCTCTTACCATTCGACCGTATCATTTCCATCAACGACTCGACGTATGCCGGGCAGAAGTACAGTCAGGCAAAGATCATGCGTAATTTGCGGGGCCCCAAAGACAGTAAAGTGAAGTTAGGTGTTCAGCGCGGCCAAGACAAGGAGCTTACTTTTTTTGAGGTGACGCGTGGCGAAGTACCGAACTACTCCATCGAAGTTTCGTATAAAATCGGACGCAATATCGGTTACATCAAGATACGCAGCTTTGCACGCACTACGTATAACGAGTTTATCACGGCAATCGCCAAACTCAAAGAGGAAGGCTGTACTGATTTTATCATTGACCTGCGAGATAATGCCGGAGGAATGCTCGATGCCGCTGTGCGTATGCTCAACGAGTTTATCCCTCGCGGCAAGCCCATTGTCTATATGGAAGGTAAGGCCTATCGACGCCAAGATTTTTATGCCGACGGTTCCGGGTCGTGTCAGGAAGTACCCGTCGTCGTGCTGACAGATGAATTATCCGGCTCATCCAGTGAAATTTTTGCCGGTGCTATTCAGGATAATGACCGCGGGTTGATTATCGGACGCCGCTCTTACGGAAAAGGACTTGTGCAGGCACCGATTCCTCTGAGTGACGGTTCGGAACTGCGACTGACCATCGCGCGCTACTACACCCCTTCGGGACGGTGCATCCAGAAGATGTATCAATTAGGTAAGTCAGATGAATACGAACAGGATCTGTATCAGCGCTTTATTCACGGCGAGTTCGACTCGGCCGACAGCATCAAAATGGATCAGTCGTCCGTGTATAAAACCTTGGGAGGACGAACCGTTTACGGTGGAGGAGGCATTATGCCCGATATATTTATCCCGCGCGATACGTCGCATATTACCTCCTATTATAATAATGTAATGAGCAAGGGGCTGCTCTACCAGTTTACCATTGAATATGCAGCTCGGAACTATAACAAACTTTCGAATTTTAAGAGATATCAGGATTTGTACGCATATTTGCAGCAATCACCTGTGCTGAGTGAGTTTACAGACTATGCTGAACATAAAGGCGTCAAAAAACGTCCCACCTTGATTCAGATATCGAGAAACCTGCTGGAGAAGTCGATCCACTCGTATATTGTCCGTCATTTCTTTGATTATGCAGGTTTTTATCCTGTCTTTCAGAGAGACGACCTTACCTTGCGCAGGGCTGTTCAGGTCTTGGAAGAGGGAAATTGGCGTCCGGAAATCTCTACGCGAGAAAAAGCCGAACCATGACGCTTGGGGAAGAGAAACGAGCCTTACGCAAAGAAATCGGGACATTAAAACGCAGTCATTCCGAGCAGGCGCTTCATGCATATTCGCAACAAATCTTGGAGCGTCTCGAAGAAGATGAACTGTTTCGCAATGCTCGGTGTGTGGCATTGTATTATGCTCTTCCCGACGAAGTGCAAACGGCCGAATTTCTTGAAAAATGGTACACGGTGAAGCAGATTCTGCTACCCGTGGTTCATGGAGACAACCTGTTGTTTCAACGTTATGCCGGCAAGGAACACCTTCGGAAAGGGGCATTCGATATCCCGGAGCCTGAGACGTATTCGACTTTGCCTGCCCCCATGCAGCCCGATGTGATTATTGTCCCCGGCGTGGCTTTCGATCGTCAGCTAAACCGCCTGGGAAGAGGGAAAGGATATTACGACCGATGGCTTTCCCAGCCCGGTATTCCCGCTATCGGGCTTGCTTTCAGTTTCCAACTGCGCGACCGGATACCGGCAGAGCCGCACGATCGGAAAATGACCCGCATCATTACTGACAGCGAAATCGTCGGGTAAGCTGCGGCTTATCGGACGACGATGTCCCGAATCACCTCCGATCCGGCACATTCATTCAGCTTTTCTACTAAATGCGCACGGTTTAGCATCAGCTCGTTTCGCAGTACCGATGAATCTACCGAGACATATAAAACACCCTGTCGAACATACAGGCTGCGTGTAGCTTTCGACACGGAAACTCCTAATACTTCTCCCCATGCACGGACAACGCGCACTTCGAGTATTTTTTGCCGCAGTTCGGGACGCTCATTGTAAAATTCCTGTAGCAACTCGCCAAGAGGTTGCGCATTCGTTCGTTTCATGCCTGTTCCTCCATCCGAAATACTTGTCCTGCTTCAATCTTAAACACCGTGTAATCTTGTTGTATCGCTTTCAGCATGCGGTCTAAATATTTCCGATTCGTATCCGTGATAAAGATCTGTCCGAACTGCTCGCCGCCCACTAATTGAATAATCTGTTCTACCCGCTCGGCATCCAGCTTGTCGAAAATATCGTCGAGCAGGAGGATCGGCATTGTGCTGCTTTGGCTGGTAAGAAATGAAAACTGAGCCAGCTTCATTGCGATCAAGTATGTTTTATTCTGCCCCTGTGAACCGACATGCCGGATCAGCGACTCGTTTAAGGTCATCTCAAGATCGTCTTTATGAATCCCCGTTAGCGTATACCCCACGATTTTCTCGCGCTCACGATCAGCGGCCAGCTTTTCTTCCAGACTGACCGAACCGAGTTGAGAAAGATATTGCAACCCGACACGCTCGGCCGATTGGCAGATGGTTTGATAATAGTTGTTGAAAAACGGAAGAAAGACATCGACAAGACGTGTCCGTTTTTGAAAAATCACTTCTCCATGTTGCGCCAACTGCATCTCTAAGACTTCGTACAGCGATCGATCGCGACTCTGATCGCGAAGCAGCCGATTACGTTGCATCAACGCTTTGTTGTAGTGTATCAGGGCATGCATATACGATTTGTCGTATTGCGAGATGATCACATCCAACCACCGTCGGCGCTCGTCGCTCCCCCCGCGAATCAATTCCGAATCGAACGGCGAAACCATCACCAAAGGCAATAGACCGATATGTTCCGACAATTTTTGATAGGCTTTCTGGTTCCGCTTAAACAGTTTTCGCTGTCCGCGGCCGATAGAGCAGAAAATTGCTTCCGTTCGATCTTCATACGTATATTCGCCTTGTAATACACATAACGCCTCGTCGCGATGAATCAGCTGATTTTCGGCCGTATGTACATGACTTTTACAAAACGAAAGATAATAGATTGCATCGAGCAGATTCGTTTTTCCCATGCCGTTCTTGCCGAAAAAGCAATTCATTTTCGACGAACAGGCTATCTCCGCCTGCCGGATATTTTTATAGTTTAAAACAGACAGCTTGTTAAGTATCATGATGTTATTTCTTGTGCATGATGAATATCAGCAAAGATTTCAGGACAAAAATAAAAAATATAGTCCGTAAATGACGTTTATTCGCGTAAAAAAGCTAATTTTGCACCCTGAATTTCAAAAAGAATAAAACAGAAGACAATTATTATCGTTATGGCGAAGAAGACAACAAACGAGGAAAAAGAGATAGAAGTTGGGGCTATCGTTTCCCGGTCGGAACAGTTTATTGAAAAGCATAAAAAGAGCATCATTGCAGCCATTGTAGGAATTGCTGCAGTAGTAGGTCTTGTGCTGGTTTATCATTACATGTATGCCAAACCGCAAACCGAAAAAGCTAAACTTGCCATTTTCAAGGGCGAACAGTATCTGGCACAAGACTCTTTCGCATTGGCTTTGAACGGCAATGGCGTGGACTATGACGGTTTCGATGCTATTATTGATCAGTACGGCCGTACACCGTCGGGAAATTTGGCCAAAGCCTACGCCGGTATTTGCTACTATCGTTTGGGAAATCCTCAGGAAGCCATTAAACGACTCAAATCATATAGTGGTAACGATACGCAAATTGCCCCCACCATGATCGGATTGATCGGCGACTGCTACATCACCGTAGGCGAAACGAAAGAAGGGATCAGCTATTTTGAAAAGGCGGCATCGAAAGCCGATAACGATTTGATCAGTCCGATTTATCTGAAGAAGGCAGGGCTTGCCTACGAATCTTTGCAGCAATACGATCAAGCGCTCAAGGCTTACAGAACGATCAAAGAGAAATATAATCAGTCGATGGAAGCGATGACAATCGACAAATATATTACTCGTGTCGAAATGCTGGCTCAAAAGAAATAAAGATGGCGACCGTTTATCAGAATCTCTCCGAATATGATTTCGATAAAGTGCCGGATGCTTCATCCATGCGCTTTGGAATTATTGCTTCGGAATGGAATCAGAATATCACGGAAAAGTTGCTTGAGGGCGCTTGTAATACATTGGAACGTCACGGAGCTGCAGAAAAGAATATTTGTATAGAGCGTGTGCCGGGTAGTTTCGAGCTGACTTTTGGGGCGAGACAAATGGCGAAAAACAAGCCTATCGATGCCATCATCGTTATCGGATGCGTTGTACGCGGAGATACGCCTCATTTTGATTATGTATGTTCTTCCGTAACGCAAGGGGTGACGGCATTGAATCTGCAGTACGATATCCCGATCATTTTCGGGATGTTGACAACGGATAATTTACAACAAGCGGAAGATCGATCCGGCGGACGCTACGGAAATAAAGGCGATGAAGCAGCGGTGACTGCAATAAAAATGATCGATTTTTCCCGTAGAGTTTGCACAGAAAAAAAATAAAGCGTATCTTTGCAACGCATTTTTAAAGAAGGGCAGTTACCAGAGTGGCCAAATGGGGCAGACTGTAAATCTGCTGGCTTACGCCTTCGGTG
>NZ_JAUMYS010000010.1:39889-53996 GCF_030528505.1 Tannerella sp. | reverse complement strand
CTTGTGTTTTTATCTGGCCGGTGTAAAAACTCGAGGATTTTATCTAAATTTGCCCGACTAACTTTTTGAGCGTAGGATGATGAATATATGGAAGAAAATGCTGTTCGCCTGTCTGAGTTTCGCAGGGCTTACCGTTTCGGCGCAAACGTTTCGAAGCCCTGTCGACATCCCGATACTGCTGAGCGGGAATTTCGGCGAATTGCGCAATAATCACTTTCATTCGGGAATCGATTTCAAGACGCAGGGCGTCGAGGGGAAAAACATTCGTGCCGTAAAAGACGGGTACGTCTCCCGCATCCTTGTGTCGCCTTGGGGATACGGGCTTGCGCTTTATGTGAAGCACCCGGACAGTACGATGTCGGTCTACGGTCATCTGCGTAACTTCGCCGGCCCCATCGCGGCGTATGTCAAAGAGCAACAATACGCGCAGGAGCGTTTCTCGGTCGATTTGTCGCCCGAACCGTCGCGGTTTCCGGTCAAGGAAGGCGAGTTGATTGCCCGGAGCGGCAACACGGGCAGCTCGGGCGGGCCTCACCTGCACTTCGAAATACGCGATCTGCGCACAGGCGAACCGGTCGATCCGATCGTATATTATAAGGACAAAATCAAAGATACGCGGCCTCCGAAGGTGCGTTCCGTGATGGTTTACCCTGTCGAGGGATTGGGTGTCGTCAACGGATCGCGGCAGAAGCAACGTCTCAAGGTCGTCACCGCGAAAGACGGTCGGCAGTCGGTGACCGGCAAAACGGAAGCGTGGGGGAAGATTGCCTTCGGCATTAACATCGACGACTACATGAACGGGACGAGCAACGTGTACGGTGTGAAGGAAATCACGATGCGCGTCGACGGCAAAGAAGTGTTTCACAGTTATCAGGACCGTTTTTCGTTCGATGAGACGCGCTACCTCAACGCGTGGGTCGACTTTGCCGAATGGCGCGAGAGAAAATCGTTTTATACGAAAACATTCGTCGAGCCGGGTAACCGCCTGCGCTTCATGACCAGCAAGAACCGCGGCTATTTGATTATCGACGAAGCAAGGACATATCGCGTCGAATTTGAACTCACGGATGCGTTTGGCAACACCGGACGACTTGCGCTGACTGTGACCGGCCAACCGCAGACGATTCTTCCGCCCGATACACTCGGTGCGACACGCTTCTACCATAGCGGAGAAAACCGTTTCGGGGCAAGCGGCATACGGATGCATATTCCGCGCGGCAATTTGTATAACGATTTGTATTTTCGTCATTCCTCATACGCCGATACAGCGTATGATTCCGAGGTTCACACGGTACATGATACACCTGTTCCGCTGCATCGCAAGGCGCGTCTTTCCCTTCACCTGCTCACCGATACGCTGGGCGATAAAGGAAAATACGGCATCGTCTCGGTCGATGGGCGTAGAAAGAGCTGGATTGGCGGATCGTATCGCGACGGCTGGATCGATGCCGACATCACCGAACTCGGCAAACGCTATGCCGTCGATGCCGATACGGTACCGCCTGTCATTACCGCTGTCGATTCGTCTCTCTGGGCGGCTAAAGAAATGATTGTCCTGCGCCTGACCGATAATCTGAGTGGGATAGAAGAATATCGCGGCGAGATAGACGGCCGGTTCGCTCTCTTCGAACTCGACGGCAAGAAAGCAACCGCGCGTTACTTCTTCGACCGTCAACGCCTCACACGAGGGCGACACACCCTCCGGATGACCGTGACCGACGGCTGCGGCAACCGCACGGTCTACGACGCCGATTTCGAATGGTGATAACAGGTTGGGCATAACCGGAACATACTATCCCCCTAAAATGACTGTTGGAAGTAAAGAAATCGAGACCGGATGAATGAAAACTGAACCGATGCGCATCATTATCTGAAAAAAAGAGCCTATCTTTGTCAGACTTTCTACCAAAGTCTTTGGGACGTAAAAGAGAAGAAAAGAAATAGGATGTACAATAAAAAATAAAATCGTTTCTGATTATGGAAAATGTGGAATTATTAGAACTGGTGAGGAAGAAAGCGCAGGTTTGGCTGGGCCCGGAGTATGATGAAGAAACCCGTAACGGAGTGCAGGCCTTGCTCGATAAGGAAGACCCGACCGATCTGATCGAAGCCTTTTATAAGGATTTGGAGTTCGGAACGGGAGGGCTGCGAGGTATCATGGGCGTGGGCAGTAACCGGATGAACATTTATACCGTCGGAGCCGCTACGCAAGGTTTGTCGAACTACCTGAAAAAGGAATTTGCGGAGTTGGAGCAGATCAAAGTCGTTATCGGCCACGATTGCCGTAACAACAGCCGCCGGTTTGCCGAGATTTCGGCCGAGATTTTTTCGGCCAACGGCATCAAGGTGTATCTTTTCGAAGACCTCCGACCCACGCCGGAAGTATCGTATACGATTCGTAAGTTGGGATGTCAGAGCGGTATTATTCTGACGGCTTCGCATAACCCGAAAGAGTATAACGGTTACAAGGCCTATTGGGATGACGGAGCGCAGATGATTGCTCCGCACGATAAAAATACGATTGCCGAGGTTAATAAAATCCGCAACGCGGCCGATATCCGGTTCGAAGGAAAGAAGGAGTTGATCGAGCTGATCGGTAAGGAAATCGATGAGCAGTACATCGCGGACGTGAAGACGATTTCGCTGTCGCCCGACTCGATTGCGCGGCATCATGATATGAAGATTGTATATACGCCGATTCACGGTACGGGGGTACGCATGATTCCTCAAGCGCTCGCCGCTTACGGGTTTACGAGCATCATTCACGTTCCCGAGCAGGACGTGGTGAGCGGCGATTTTCCGACCGTCGTATCGCCCAACCCCGAAGAGCCGGCCGCCTTGTCGATGGCTGTCGAGCGGGCTAAGGAAACCGATGCCGAACTCGTACTGGCCTCCGATCCCGATTCCGATCGTATCGGGGCAGCCGTGAAGAACGAAGCCGGCGAGTGGGTGTTGATCAACGGTAACCAAACGGTCGTTCTTTTCGTTTACTACCTGCTCACGCGCTGGGAAGAACTGGGACGGTTAAGCGGACGGGAATATATTGTCAAAACGATTGTTACGACCGAGACGGTTCGCGACATCGCGGAGCGCAAGGGCGTCGAGATGTACGATGTTTATACCGGTTTCAAGTGGATTGCCGAGGTGATGCGCAGAAACGAAGGCAAGAAACAGTATATCGGCGGTGGAGAAGAAAGTTACGGATTCCTTTGTCAGGACTTCGTGCGTGACAAGGATGCCGTATCGGCCTGCTGCATTCTGGCCGAGATGGCGGCCTGGGCAAAAGACAAAGGGTTGTCGCTCTATCAGTTGTTGCAACAGATTTATCTCGAATACGGCTACTCGAAAGAGGTGAATATCTCTGTCGTTAAGAAAGGAAAGAGCGGGGCGGAAGAAATCGAGGCGATGATGAACGGTTTCCGCAATCATCCTCCGACGGAGATTGCCGGATCGAAAGTGACGCTGATCTACGATTATGCGTCGTTGAAGGGACACAGTTTCACCGATAACGAAACCTTCGCGTTGCACATGCCTACGACCTCGAACGTGCTGCAATATTATACGGAAGACCATACGAAAGTGTCGGTTCGTCCGTCGGGTACGGAGCCGAAGATCAAGTTTTATTGCGAGGTACACATCCCCGATGTCCGTACGGCTGAAGACTTGCGGGGGGCCGAGGCCGAGGCCATGAAGAAGGTCGAACAGATCAGGGCCTCGCTCGGTATCTGAGGCTTTTGAAAAAAACGGACGATACGGGATTGGCCCGTAAACATAAAAGGGGGATGCGTCTCAAACCAACACGGAGACGCATCCCCTTGAATGTATCCGGAGCAAATAAAAAAACGCAACGCGCGCTTCTTCTACTCCAACCGACAGAACAGAATGCAACGATTGCGATTGAACGGAAATAAGTATTTTTGTCGTATGGTAAAACAACTTTTGTATCTGCTTTTCTTCCTTGTCGGCATCGGGCTCACGGCCTGCCGGAAGGAAGAAGAGCCTTCGCTCCTTTACGAGCTGAGGGATATGAACGAATGGATGCTGGCCGAGGTGCGCGTAGAAAAAACGGTCATCATCGACGATCCTGATATTCGTTTCAGGGAGATCGGTTCGCAGGCCGGTCTCTTTCCCGACGCGGTAGATTGGGTGAAGCGAAAAACGACCGTCGGCAAACGCATCGGCGTTTATTCGTTTGGGACGTATCTCTCCGCCGTTCTCGATATGAACGGATTGACGGAAGAGGATATCCGGCTCGACCGGAAAGCGAAACTCTGCACCTTGCGGCTTCCGCCGGTGCGGATCAAAGAGCGGGGACGCGATTTCGAAGTCAAGACCGAGCACGAGCGGGTCTCGATTTATCGTACACCGCTGACACCGCAGGAGAAGGCCAAGGCCAAAGATGAGGCCAGCCGTCAGCTCTCGGAAGAAATCGCGAAGAACGGGAAACTGAAACGCGAACTGACGCGGCAGGCCGAGGAACGCGCGCGCGCTTACTTCGGCACCTTGCTGGCCGGATGGGGATATGAAGCCGCCGTAACATTCAGGGAGGAACAGCCATGATCCGACGCCTCTCGAAAAAGATACTTTTTGTCGTCTCCTTCTCGCTTCTTCTCGTCTTGGGCGGCTGGTGGGGCTATCGCGGCCTGCATCGCGAACGTACGGCGGTGCGCGCATTGCCCGCGCGGGTCGGAGAGATCCGGCAGATGGTCAGACTCTCCACGCTCGAAATCATGACGGACGAAATCTTCAAAGATACGGTACAGATCAAAGCCGTCGTGTCGCGTGTCAGAGCGCGTGTGTATATCGGTTTCGACATGGAAAACCTCCCGATGGTCGAGCGGGGCGACACGCTTTTCGTCCAGCTTCCGCCCGAGATCATCGAAGTGCGTGAAGCTACGGAAAACGGCTATCAGGTGCTCGACGTATGGAACGTGCAGATGCCCGACGAACCGGCGCCCACGCCGCTGAGTACCGCCGAAGAAAACATCCTCAAAAGACGCCTCCGGCAGCGTATCACCGCACAGGCTTATGAGCGCGGATACGTCAGACGCGCACGAGAGAATGCGCTGCGTTCCCTGTCGGCTTTGTTTGCCGGTTTCAGGGAGCAGGTCGTCATCATCGACCGTTATCCCGACGGATGGAGAGAGGGACATCAGCCGCCCGCGCCGGTTCCGGAGCCTTCGCCCGTCCGGTTACCGTCCGGCACGTAAATTCCCGGCCTGTATATTGAACAGACGCTGTTCGGCCAGCGCTTCATATTTCGTGCCCGGCCGGCCGTAGTTGCAATACGGATAGATGCTGATGCCGCCGCGCGGGGTGAAGAGTCCCGTCACCTCGATATACTTCGGTTTCATCAGGCGAATCAGGTCGTTCATGATCAGGTTCACGCAGTCTTCATGAAAAGCGCCGTGTCCGCGAAAACTGAAGAGATAGAGTTTCAAACTCTTGCTCTCCACCATCTTCACGTCGGGGAGGTAATCGATCCATATCGTGGCGAAATCGGGCTGTCCCGTGATGGGGCACAGGCTCGTAAACTCGGGGCATTCGAAATGTACCCAGTAATCGCGTTCGGGATGTTTGTTCGTGAACGCTTCCAGCACCTCCGGCGCGTAATCTTGCCGGTAGGTCGTCGCTGTTCCTAAAAGTGTCAGTTCTTTATTTTCCATGCGACAAAAATACGACTTTCCGCCTATACCACCGTATGTTGTTCTGCCTAATCGCAACCAACGGCGCCAGCTTCCGTGTTTCTGCCGGCATGCTGCCTACAATTTGGGCAGATCGCTTTCGCTGATATATTCGAGGTTTTGCCGGCGGATGACTTCGCGTGCTACCTCACGATTGTTCGTGCGAAGGATCAGGATGGATTTGTCTTTGAGCGAGAAACAGTACATGTATTCGATGCTCAGTCCCGACTGCGTGAAGTGGGTCAGCGTTCTTGCAAAACTTCCCGCGGCCGAGTCGGTGACAATCGCCAGCACATCCGTAAGGTTGACGCTCACATGATGGTTTTTAAGAATCTGATAAGCTTTCTCGGAATGATTTACGATGAGGCGCAGAATGCCGTACTCCGACGTGTCGGCCACGGTCGAAGCGATGATGCGGATGTTTTGGTCGGCCAGCAGTGAAGCACGACCGTCGAATTGCCTGTTGTTTCACTCGATGAATAGACACGTACACATTGTTCAAGAAGAATCGCTGCCAATCCGAACGGATAGTTGGCCCGGAAGTCTTCTTTGGTTATAGACGGCAGACAAGCGTCAATACACACGCTCTCCGAAGATTTTCGTGCCCACGCGCACCATCGTGCTCCCCTCTTGCAGAGCCAGTGGATAATCATCGCTCATGCCCATGGACAACTCCTTGAAATCGTCTCCCGTAGAAGGCAAGATACGCAATTCGTCAAACAGCGAACGGAGCTCGCGAAACTCACGGCGCACTTGTGCCTCATCGTCTGTAAACGTCGCCATCCCCATCAGTCCGACCACCCGGATATGCGGGTAAGCACTGAAAGTTCCTTCCGCAAACAACGTCCGGCATTCGTCCGGAGTAAAACCGTGCTTCGAAGCCTCTTCCGCGATATGCACCTCGATCAGCACCCGGATTTGACGGCCGCATTTTTGGGCTTCCTTATCTACAGCGGCCAGCAATTTCAACGAATCGATGCTCTGAATCAAATGAATAAACGGCGCGATGTATTTGACCTTGTTCGTCTGTAACGTCCCGATGAAATGCCATTCGATATCGGCAGGTAATACCGGCTGCTTGGCCATCAGCTCCTGTACGCGGCTCTCGCCGAATACACGCTGCCCACAGTCGTAGGCCTTCCGCAACACATCGACCGGATGAAACTTGGAGACGGCTACAAGCGTAACCTCTTCCGGAATCGTCTGCCGGATACTGGCCAAACGGTCTGCGATTTTCATTCCTGAGCGTCTTTTTGGAGCATCACCGCCTGTCTCTCCTTTGCATCTTCGGAGAACGGAAACACGTCGATCAACGGACTTTCGGCCACCGAAGCGATCTCATAATCCGCCATCGTACCTTTCATCCCTTCGTCGATGACCTCGATCGCCTCTCTTACCGACGAGGCTTGCGCCAACATCTGCACGGCCGTCTTCTTCTCCGCCCCACTCTTCTCGTCGAGCGTAATGTAGCACACCTTCGCCTTGTAATAACGGTCTCCCTGAGGGTTATAAAAGAGCTCGCTCAGCCGTGCCCGTTTAATATCGGCTACGGTAAACTCGCCCGATATGTACGGACGTATCTCCTCAATGATGCGGGCTTCGGCCTCGGTAAACGACATGGCATCTACCAGATAAGGTTCCGTCACCTTCTTCTGCATTCCCCCTTCCATCGCCTTATCATAAGACACTTTACATTCAAACCAATTCATTCTTTCTTCTATTTTTCTGTTCGTAACTTACTGTAAATATCTAAATCGGTAAACCGGCCGTCGGCCATGCGTTCCCCGTCGCGCTCGTTTCCTTCATACATAAAACCTAATCGCAAAGGGATGCGCTTGCTGCGCGTATTCCCGACCGCACATTTGATCTGTATACGGTTTATCTTCAGCTTTCCGAAGGCTAAATCACACAGCGCCTTCACCGCAAGCGTCATCAGTCCTCGCCCCTGATATTCTTCACAGAGCCAGTAGCCGATCTCGGTCTTACAATTATCTTTATCGGTATCTTTAAACCCGATCAAACCGGCAAAGCGGCCTTCACACACGATCACAAACGTATAATCTCCGCGATCCGCATCATGGACGGCGGCCCGCACAAATTTCAGCGTGTCTTCGATGCTGTGCGTCCTTTCGACAAACGGCAGCCACTTACGCATATATTCGCGCTGCGTATCGATCGCATGAAAAATATCCGAGACATCCGATTGTTGAAGCGGCCGGAGTACCGTTGTCTTATTCAATTTTATCTCTTCCATTGTTTTGTATGTTCTTTCCGGTCGCGAACCTTCCGTTGATTTTTGCGGCAAAACTATGATTTATTTTCGGGGTGACAAAGCGTTTCCTGCATAAATTACAAACCATGTCGGAGAGCTGCTTCTATACCTGACTGACAATGATCGACGCATCTTGAGGCGAAACTTTTTCGGATGATGGAGTGCATAAGAATAGAATATTTCGAAGATGAATCTTTTTTCTTTTTTGGCAGAACAAAAATTTCATCTATCTTTGCAACCGCATTTCGCGGAAGTAGCTCAGTTGGTAGAGCAAAACCTTGCCCCAAAAGATAAAAGGTTACAACCTTGGCAAGAGGAAAGCAACACCGGCAGAGACTGCGAATGCAAAAAAAATACAACGCGGAAGTAGCTCAGTTGGTAGAGCACAACCTTGCCAAGGTTGGGGTCGCGGGTTCGAATCCCGTCTTCCGCTCACGAAAAAATCGTTGGCTCGAATGGTGGAATCGGTAGACACGAGGGACTTAAAATCCCTTGGCCAGTAATGGCTGTGCGGGTTCAAGTCCCGCTTCGAGTACACTCTACTCTATAGAGCCTCCATATCTTCACAAAAAAGAGTCTCATACGACAAGCGTTGTTTATTCGCACAGTAAAGCAAGGTTTGAGCAACTGGAAGCTTATTATTATTTTTTTTAACTTTCCGAGAGCACAGCAATCCGCTTTATTCGTTACCTTTGCATTGTTAAATTATTAAATTATAGTAATATGAAAAAGACTTTTTGTCAAATGACACCAACAAGAACGAGTATGACGAAACAAATGAAACGACTATCCATCACGATATGTCTGTTATATTTGGTTCCTTCCTTATTTGCACAAACCATACATGGTTTCGGTGAATCACCTGAAGGCCCCAGCCATCCCTTAAATCCCAAATTAGGACAACCGAGAATTTTAGCGGACACGATGCGTATAAAAGAATATGTAGGGATTGTGGACCCACCGTATCCCCTAACCGTTTCCATTACTAAATTCAATAAAAATCTTTTGATCGATACGGCCTATATTTTTTCAGCAACGGGAATGATCACTTCGTATATCTCAAAATATTCGGATAAAGGCCGGCTGCTTTCCTTGTCGAGCTATTATCCGGGACATAAAGATCCGGTTACAGGCGTTGTTATCACGGAACCGAAAGAAAATCTGGTAGACGAATACGAATACGGGAAAGACGGACGGTTGCTGAAACATAAAGAGTACAAATTGAAAGGCGGCGGTTCCACTTCGCTTGATACAATCATTACATATACATACGCAATGACCGACAGCGGATATATCTCTAATGATTCCATCGAATACATCCTTGACAAAAGAGGTCGGTTAGCAAAACTGAAGTTTCTGAAAGCAAAAGATGAATATGTTGTCGACTCGGCAGGTAACCGATACCGGGTAGGCGATTTTTATTATTCCTATTTCGATGGCGGCTATACTGAATTGCGGTATTATCACCGTGGGAAAATGATTTGGGGCGCGCCGGACGCATGGGTAAAAACAGATTATTTCTTCCAAAAGAACGGTTATTCCTCTAAAGAGGTCACCTATCTGAAAGAAAAAGGTGAGACGAAATGGAAAAAACTGAGGCATGACGAATATGCCTATTCCTATAGAGCCGGAAATCCGCACTCGAACCTCGTGATCGAGAAACCGGGCAAGGTCTATGCCGCAGAGGGCTGCGTCGTAATCGAAAACGAACAGCCTGCTCTCGTAGCCGTCTATACGTTCGGAGGACAATTAGTCGAACAGCGACGTATGGCCGCCGGCATTGATCGGATTCCTCTGCCTAAAGGGCTCTATATTGTCGTTGTCGGCAGACAGGGACATAAAATCGTCGTAAGGTAAATCCACAACGCTTGTCCTATTTTTTTGTGCCCGTTGCGGAAGTTTTTCTTCCGTAACGGGCGCAAATTTATAACGTCGCGACCTTTCTTTGTTCACTCTTCGGGCACGATGCTTTCCATCTCGTTCAGGCAGCGGACAGCAGAGACTACGTTCGTGACATTTTTAATGACAACACTCCTTCTTCCGTTTTGTTCGCGTAGATTGCAGACACGCGGATAACGTTGCACATAGCCTAACAGCTTGCCGAACGCGCGACTCTGGTAGTAAGGGCTTTCCTTGTCGTTTGGCAGATAGAGCGCCATCATGCCTTTTTTCAGGATAATTTTCTCGATTCCCAATCGACGCGCCGTCCATCGCAACCCGACGACACGTATCAATTCTTCGCCTTCGGTCGGTATCCGTCCGAAGCGGTCTTGCAGCGAGGAAACAAAACCGGCCAGTTTTTCCTCGTTCTCGATCGAGTCGAGCTCCCGGTAAATACCGACGCGTTCCGAATCGTTGGGGATATACGTCGGCGGGAACATCAGGGCAAGATCACTCTCGACAAACGTCTCACGAACATACTGGTCGCCTTTGTTTTCCTGAGGGTCGGTCGCATACAATTCGGCAAACTCATCGGCCTTCAGCTCATCGACGGCTTCTTCCAGAATCTTCTGATACGTCTCATAGCCCAGATCGGCGATAAAGCCGCTCTGCTCGGCTCCCAGCATATTTCCGGCCCCGCGGATGTCGAGGTCTTGCATGGCGATGTGCATACCGCTTCCCAGCTCGGCGAAACTCTCGATGGCCTGCAGGCGGCGGCGCGACTCGGGAGGAAGCGTTGAGAGCGGAGGAGCAAGCAGGTAACAGAACGCCTTGCGATTTCCTCGCCCGACACGTCCGCGCAGCTGATGCAACTCCGACAGTCCGAATTGATGAGCGTTATTGACAATGATCGTATTGGCGTTCGGCACGTCGATGCCATTCTCGATAATGGTCGTGGCGATCAGCACATCGTATTCGTAGTTTACGAAATCGAGAATGATTCGTTCCAGCTTTTCGGGTTCCATCTGTCCGTGTCCGACAGCCACACGCACGCCGGGTATTTCGCGGCGTACGAGCGCCTCGATCTCATAAATATTCTGGATGCGGTTATTGATGATAAACGCTTGCCCGTTGCGACTCATTTCGAACTCGATGGCTTCACGGATAATGTCTGCGTGAAAACGCTCAATCTCCGTCTGAATCGGGTAACGGTTCGGCGGAGGAGTCGTGATATTACTCAAATCGCGTGCTCCCATAAGCGAGAACTGGAGCGTACGCGGAATAGGCGTAGCCGTGAGCGTGAGCGTATCCACATTCGTTCGCAGTTGGCGCAACTTCTCTTTGACTGACACACCGAACTTTTGCTCCTCATCGATAATCAGCAATCCAAGGTCTTTGAATTTAACATCTTTACTCACTAACCGATGTGTGCCGATAAGAATGTTCAACTCGCCCGAAGCCAGACGCCCCAACGTCTTTTTAATCTCGCCGGCCGTTCGTGCGCGGCTGATGTAATCGAGGGTGCAGGGAAAATCTTTCAAGCGCCGGCTGAACGTCTGATAATGCTGAAAAGCCAACACCGTCGTAGGCACAAGCACAGCCACTTGTTTATTGTCCGCAACTGCTTTGAACGCCGCACGAATCGCGACTTCCGTTTTGCCGAAACCGACATCGCCACAAATTAGGCGGTCCATCGGCCGTTCGCGCTCCATATCGGCTTTGACATCGGCCGTCGCTTTCATCTGGTCGGGCGTATCTTCGTAGATAAAACTGGCTTCAAGCTCATCCTGCATGAAACTGTCGGGACCGAACGCATAGCCCTTCTCTTGTTGACGTTGGGCATAGAGTTTGATCAAGTCGCGAGCGATATCTTTGACTTTCTTCTTCGTGCGGTCTTTCATCTTCTCCCACGCACCGCTCCCGAGTTTGTTCAGCGCAGGCGCTTCACCGTCTTTCCCTTTGTATTTCGACAGTTTATGAAGCGCATGAATACTGACGAAAAGAATATCGTTGTTACGGTAAATCAGCTTGACGGCCTCCTGTATCTTGCCATTCACCTCCGTACGCACAAGTCCGCCAAACTGTCCGACCCCGTGATCGATATGCACGATGTAATCGCCGGAAGTAAATTGGCTTAGTTCTTTGAGCGAAAGCACTATTTTTCCACTGCGTGCCTTGTCGCTCTTAAGGTTATACTTGTGGAACCGTCCGAAAATCTGATGATCGGTCAGGAAGCAGCAACGCAGCGAGTGGTCGATAAAACCTTCGTGCAACGTACGGTTGACCGCGGTAAAAGCTATCGTTTCACCTCGGTCTTCAAAAATGGCGCGAATGCGTTCGATCTGTTTCTCGCTGTCGCTAAGCAAGTAAATCGTATAGCCATCGGCGATAGATTGTTTGAATGACTCGCTGACACGATCGAAATTCTTTTGAAAGAGCGGCTGCGGCGAAGTATCCATACGTATAGTCGCCTCTGTAACATGAGGCCGGGCATGAAAACGGATATGCATCAGCGGCGCGGTGGCTTGCATGAACTCGTCAGCCCTCACAAGCTTCCGGCGCATCGCCTCGCAATCGGCAAACCCTTCGCCGTCTTTGTTGACCGGCTCTTCCTCCCAAAGGCTGTCGATACGTTCACGACACCACTCCATATCATGCGTCACAAGCGTCGCACCGGCAGGCAACAATTCTACCAGCTGATGATTGGCCGTGTCGTAGCGGCTTATTTCGGGAATAACCCGTATCTCGTTCAACTTTTCCTTCGACAGTTGCGTTTCCACATCGAATGTCCGTATCGAATCCACTTCGTTACCGAAGAAATCAACACGGTACGGATATTCGTTCGAAAACGAAAAGATGTCCATGATACTTCCGCGGATGGCATATTGTCCCGGTTCGTACACATAGTCCGTCTGCTCGAAATGATACGTGTCCAGCACCTCGGCCACAAAAATCGGATCCAGTTTTTCACCGGCATGAATCGCCAGAGTATTCTCTTGAAGGATGCTTTTCGACAGCACTTTCTCCGCCACCGCATCCGGATACGAAACAATGATGAATGACGGTTTGTCTGCCTGAAGCATGCTCAACACCTCCGTGCGCAGAATCTCGGCCGCCGCGTCCGTATGACCGTATTTAATATGCCGGTGATAAGCCGACGGGAAGAAATACACATCCTTTCCTCCCGTCAATTGCATCAGGTCGTTATAAAAATATCCGGCCTCTTCGAGGTCGTTCATCAGGCACAGAAAGCCTCCCCCTCTCTGTTCGAAGAGTGAGGCGATCGTTACGGCTCCGCCCGAACCGTTCAATCCGGCGAGCAGGATGCTTCGCGCTTCGTTCCGGCCCGACAGCGATCCGATAGCGTTGATTTGCGGATGAGCCGCATAAATAGAGAGTAATTCTTTGATATCCATTTTTGAAAAACGCCCGCAAAAGTCGTAAGTTTTTGCGGGATATGCAACCGGCCGTTTGAAAAATAAACGGTTGTAAGCAATAATTAAATTTCCCTGTCGTTTTGATGAATGAAACTTAAAAGATAAAGGATATATGAAACGGATTTTTATTTTTTTCGTATTGTTGGCTGCAGGATGGCCGGCAACTTATGCACAAATCACAGTGGGTGGAAAAGCGGGATTAAACGTATCGACCATAACCGATCTGACGATGACGCTCATGGATAAACCAACAGAAAAAATCGACATCGATTATGAATACCGGCTCGGGATACATATCGGAGGATATGCGCATTATCGGTTCTCGTCAACATTTGGTTTGCAGACGGAGTTGCTTTATTCGCAAATGGGCTATAAAGTAACCATTCCGGTGACCGATCATGGCGGCAAAGCGTATGCTAACGCAACAGCAAAAGGCCTTCTGCATTATCTGAATCTGCCGGTTTTGCTCCGATTCACAGTTCCTCGCACCGGGCTTTTTCTCGAAGCCGGACCGCAAGCAGGTTTTCTGTTGGGCAACAAGTTTTCTTTCAGCGGCGAAACTTCCGAAGGAATCAAGGGAAGCATATCCAAGAAAGGCGGAATCGATGCCAAAACCTTCGATCTTTCCGCTGTGGCCGGCATCGGCTACCGTATGAACAACGGGCTCTCCGTATCGGCACGTTACATACATGGCTTCAAAACGTCCGATCGTAGATTTATTCCCGCGGTATCACAAAACCGCGCTTTTCAATTTTCGATCGCTTACGATATCAAAACGTTCTAAAACCCTTTCAGAACGAAAAAACGCATTGTCAGATCGACAAAACGGGATG
>NZ_JAUMYS010000010.1:0-39879 GCF_030528505.1 Tannerella sp. | reverse complement strand
AAAAACGTTTCTTCAGCATAAAAAATTGGAATGTCATAAACAAAACACGACTTATCAGAACGAAAAAACAGGCTGACAGAAGCAAAAAACACCCCGTCAGAACGAAAAAATGAATCGTCAGCATAAAAAAATGGACTGTCGGTTTGTGATAAATGATTTCGCAGGGACAAAAACATCCGCATGGCTCCATTCAAATATATGGAATGTTTTTATACCTTTGTGTCGTGTTAATAAATAGAGAAACGATGAAAACAACGTATCAGGAAGCCGCGGATTATCTGGCTTCAAAAATCAAAAAACAGCCGGAGACAGCGATTATTCTCGGCAGCGGGTTGGGAGCACTGGCCGACAGAATTGAAGAAGCGACGATTATCCCATATACCGAAATTCCTCACTTCATGAATTCTACAGCCACGGGACACAAAGGGAATCTGATTTTCGGAACACTCGGTGGACGGCAGGTGATGGCCATGCAGGGACGTTTCCATTATTACGAAGGATACACCATGCAGCAAGTCACCTTTCCCGTACGTGTGATGAAGCTGCTTGGTGTCAAAAATCTGCTCGTTTCGAATGCGGCCGGAGGTATCAATCATACCTTTCATGTAGGCGATCTGATGATCATCCGCGACCATATCAATATGCTGCCGAACCCGTTAATCGGCCCGAACAACGAAGCCTTCGGGACACGCTTCCCAGATATGACACGCGCCTACGACCGTGAATTTATCAAGCACGTCGAAGCCATTGCCGAAGAACATCGCATACCGCTCAAGAAAGGCGTTTATGTCGGCCTTACCGGCCCTTCGTATGAGACGCCGGCCGAATATGCGTTTTACGGCAAAGTGGGCGGCGACGCCATCGGTATGAGTACGGTGCCGGAAGTAATCGTTGCCCGTCATGCCGGACTGCGTGTCTTTGGGATGTCGGTCATCACGAACGAAGGCTACCATTTCGCGGACGATTTCGTGAACGATGGTGAAGAAGTCGTGAAAGCCGCCAACCGTGCCACCGACGTCATGACCCTGCTCTTCTCGGAATTGATCAAACGAATCTAACGCCCAGGCTCTTGCAAACGATGAACGGAGACCCGCGTCTTTACGCGCTGCTGAAACAACTCGATATCGAGTTCGAATACCTTGAGCATCCGCCCGCACCGACGATCGAGATCGCCAAGCAATATTGGGCGGGACACGATGCGAAGCACTGCAAAAACTTGTTTTTCCGCAACCATAAGGGAAACCGTCATTATTTGGTCATTCTCGATTGTGATTGCTCGATGGATATACACGCCATAGAAAAACTTCTTGGACAAGGAAAACTTACGTTTGCTTCCGAAAAACGGATGATAAAATATCTTGGCGTCACTCCCGGTTCGGTAACCCCTTTCGGACTGATACACGACGAGGCGCATCACGTACATGTTTTTCTGGACCGTAACTTGCAGAAAGCTGCTCGACTGAGTTTCCATCCGTGCATCAATACGGCTTCACTCATCATTTCGAGCAATGACTTCATACGCTTCATGGAACACACCCAGAATACGTACGAATGGATCGATTTGTATGATTTATAAAAAAGTGAAGAGTGAAAAGTGAAAAGTATGAATTTAGGAACAAAAAAAATATAACGAATACGATGAAAACAAGACGAGATTTTTTGAAAAACACAACGTTGGCAGGATTAAGCATGCTGTCTCTCCCTGAACTGGCCAAAGCAGTTGTCAACGAACAAAATGGCGTTTCGGCTCCGAAGATCACGATCAAGAACAATGCCGTGATTCTTTTTCAAGGCGATTCAATCACCGACTGCGGACGAAACCGAGAGGCCGTCGATTGCAATACGTTCGATATGATAGGTCCCGGTTATCCGTTGCTGGCGGCGACACAACTGCTAAAAACATATGCCGACAAGCAAGTCAAAATATACAATCGCGGCATCAGCGGGAATAAAGTGTACCAATTGCGTAGCCGATGGGAAGTCGATACCCTGGCGTTTATACCCGATATACTGAGTATTCTGATCGGTGTAAACGATTTCTGGCATACGCTTTCGAGCGGATACAAGGGAACAGCAGAAACGTATGAAAACGACCTGCGCGATCTGCTGAATTATACAAAAGAGAAACTCCCGCACACCCAGCTTGTTTTGGGTGAACCTTTTGCTCTTCGCGGCGGATCGGCTATCGACGAGCCGAAATGGTTCCCGATGTTCGATGCATATCGGATGTCGCTGAAAAAACTGGCCAATGAATTCGGGGCAGTCTTTGTGCCCTATCAGTCGGCCTTCGATGCGGCGATGAAGCTGGCTCCCGCCCGTTACTGGTCCGCTGATGGTGTACACCCCGACTTACCCGGTCGTCAACTGATGGCCGATGTCTGGCTGGAAGCAACCGGCTTAAAAAAATAATCCGCTACAAAAGCGTTTGATAAAGGGCGTTCTGCCATTATTCCGGCAAGTATTTCAAAAAAATAATGGCAGAACGCTTGCGATATCAAAAAAAGACTCTATCTTTGCACCCGCTAATCATAAAAGTACTTAGCGAATAGTGCGGAAGTAGCTCAGTTGGTAGAGCACAGCCTTGCCCCCAAAAGATAAAGGTTACAACCTTGGCAAGGTAAAAGCAAAAACCTACAAACTACGAAAGCAAAAAAACAACGCGGAAGTAGCTCAGTTGGTAGAGCACAACCTTGCCAAGGTTGGGGTCGCGGATTCGAGTTCCGTCTTCCGCTCTTGATGTAAAGGAGGTCTCTCCCCTTTTTTGTTGCTGAAAAGCCAAAATTACGAGAGCTTTCCTTGACAGAGGATGAACAAAGAGCGAGAAGCGATCGCCTTGAAGAAAAATTGAAGTAAGCCCAGGTGGCGGAATTGGTAGACGCGCACGTTTCAGGTGCGTGTGTCGAGAGGCATGCAGGTTCGAGTCCTGTTCTGGGCACCCCTTCAATATGCGCAGGTGGTGGAATTGGTAGACACGCTACTTTGAGGGGGTAGTGCCGGCAACGGTGTGTGAGTTCAAATCTCATCCTGCGTACGTAGAAAAAGACGCGTAGAGTTTTTCCCTCCATGACAAGAGGAAGAATGTGGCTCTTAGCGTCCTTTGATGGATAAAATAAGAAGAAAAAAATAAAGCAATGTCTAAGATTTGTCAAATTACCGGAAAGAAAGCGATGTCGGGAAACAATGTCGCACATTCGAATGTACGGACGAAGCGCAAGTTTAATGTGAACTTGTTTACCAAAAAGTTCTATTGGGTAGAACAAGATTGCTGGATCCGTCTGAACATATCGGCTGCCGGCTTGCGTCTGATCAATAAGATCGGTTTGGATGCAGCCATCAAGAAAGCTGCTGATAAAGGATATTTAGGTGCATAACGTAGATAGAGGAGGAAACGAACAATGGCAAAAAAAGTAAAAGGAAACAGAGTACAGGTCATTCTCGAATGTACGGAACATAAGGAAAGCGGTCTTCCCGGAATGTCGCGTTATATCACAACAAAAAACCGTAAAAATACGACACAGCGGTTGGAGTTAAAGAAATATAACCCGATTTTAAAGAAGATGACCTTACATAAGGAAATTAAGTAATTATTTTTATAGGAGATTTGAACCATGGCAAAAAAAACGGTGGCAACCTTTAAGTCAGGAGAAGGCGGACGTACTTATTCCAAAGTGATTAAGATGGTAAAATCGCCCAAAACGGGAGCATACATCTTCCAAGAAGAAATGATCCCGAACGACTCGGTAAAGGATTATTTTAAGAAGTAAGTAACGAAGCTTCAATAATCACGGTAAGATTTATTGGATAATCAATACAAGTAACTAGTATAAGTCACAGCAAAGTTCGCTTTGTTGTGATTTTCTTTTTTAGGCCCCTTGTTCAAAAGAAAAACATGACGGAACGAAATAAATTACATACCTTTGGCGATACAAAACTCAAACTCTTATGACGAAGAAAATATTAGTAACAGGCGGAACCGGCTACATCGGTTCGCATACGACGGTAGAACTGCAAAACGCAGGCTATGAAGTAATCAGCATCGACAATTTATCGAATTCGGAGATCGGTGTGCTTGACGGTATTGAAAAAATCACAGGACAGCGACCTGTTTTCGAAGCCGTCGACTGTAACGATAAGGAAGCATTAGACCGAGTGATGACCGACCATCCGGGTATCGAAGGAATCATCCACTTTGCAGCCAGCAAGGCGGTAGGCGAATCCGTACAAAAACCGTTGAAATATTATCGCAACAACCTCGTTTCACTGATCAACCTGCTCGAACTGATGCCCAAGCACGGTATCAAAGGGCTTGTCTTTTCTTCGTCGTGCACAGTCTACGGACAGCCGGACGCCGACCATCTGCCAGTCACCGAAGAGGCGCCCATTCAGCCGGCCTGCTCGCCTTACGGCAACACGAAACAGATCAACGAAGAAATCATACGCGATACGATTCATGCGGGAGCGCCCTTCAAAAGTATCCTGCTACGCTATTTCAACCCGATCGGCGCACATCCCTCGGCCGAAATCGGCGAGTTGCCTATCGGCATTCCGCAAAACCTCGTCCCTTTCCTGACACAGACGGCAGCAGGCATACGTAAGGAGCTGAGTGTCTTCGGGAACGACTACAATACCCCGGACGGCTCATGCATACGTGACTACATCAATGTGGTAGACTTGGCCAAGGCACATGTCATCGCTATCGACCGGATGCTGAACAATGCATCGAACGAGCCGCTGGAAATATTCAATCTCGGCACAGGGCGCGGCGTCTCCGTACTCGAGCTGATCCGCACATTCGAAGAAGCCACAGGCGTCAAGGTGCCGCATAAGATTACCGGACGTCGCGAAGGAGATATCGAGAAAGTCTGGGCAGACCCGAAACACGCCAACGAAACGCTTGGCTGGACAGCTCGAGAGACACTGGCTGACACGCTTAAATCCGCTTGGGAATGGCAAAAGAAATTAAGGAACCAATCATAACCTCATCACAAAACGAACAATATGAAAATAAGACTGTTTATTACCGGCATGCTTTTATTGTCGGGCATCCGACTCTCGGCACAGGAAATGACGAAGTACGGTATCAAATCGGCCGTGATCAAAAAAGAAGTGACGGCCATGGGACAAAAGATGCAGAACACGCTTTACTTCGACGATTACGGCGAAAAGGAAGCGACCGAACTGCATATTAAAGTCGCGAATATGGAGAAACTCATGCGTACGATTGCCGAAGGAAAAACGAATGTTTCCATCGATATGGAAGAAAAAAAAGCTTACCGGATGCCTGCACCCGATGAACCGTATAACTACCGCAACCTCACCCAGGAAGACAGGACGAAATACAACATCAAGGAAAGCGGCGAAGAAGAAATAGCCGGTAAATTATGTAAAAAATATATGCTCGACATTCCGCAGGGCGACATGAAGTTCCAGGCGACGGTCTGGATATGGGAAGGTATCATGCTGAAATTCGAGTCCGTCAACGAGGGACAGGTCATTGTTACGGACGAAGCCAAAGAAATCAAAGAGAACGAGTCGATACCCACCGACAAGTTTACGATTCCGGAAGGATTTACCGTCCACGAACAGAAGTAAGACCAAAAGAAGAAAGGATGATGGCCTTGCCTATTCTCTACAAAGTGAATACGCCTAAGGCCATCTTCTTTTTTTAGAAAAGCGTTTTACAATCGATTCATCTGATCGCAAATATGTTGTAAACGGTCGATGATGTCATTCAACTTCTGCTGCTGCTTTCGAATCTGTTTCGGACGAAAGTAAAACCAATTCACATTGATCCAGACGATGATGGAAAGGTAGGCAAGAAGGGCTTTCCAGAAAGTCATGAGAGCAACATATTCATACATATAAAGAAGTATTCCAACCGAAAAAAATATAAAATACAAATTCAGTACAATCGTTTGCATAACCCGCTGCCTCTTTTTGATTGACAGAAACAAATTCAAATTAGAACGGGCATCCCCATCACTTCTGTTTATGCGTCGGAACAATAGTCGACCTCGATGAGCCGCAATCACATAAATACCCATAGCACATATCGTCAAACAAGCCCCCAACTTGGTGCTCAGAAATCGTGGTTGATAAGAATACCAGATAAATAAAATAACAATCGTGGTACTGAAGAGAATCAGATTCAGAAACAGTATTGTTTTTCTGTTCGTTCTTTTCAGACGTTCCATCTTGAAGAAAAGTTCTTCTATGCTTGGTGGCTCTACTTTCTGCTCTTTCCACAGATGAGTAATATCCATTTTATTCCTATTCATTTTCTTTAAAATTACGAGCTAATTTTTCTTTGATTCGATGGATTTTCACCCTTACATTGGCATTTGAAAGCCCTACCACATCAGCAATATCAGACTGTTTTACTCCCTCTAGCATTAACGAAATAATGATACGCTCTATTTCGGGAAGAGCTGAAATATACGCATAAAGCTGCCGAATTTGACATTCCGTATCTGTTGGCTGCTCCTCTCCCACTCCATGTACCGGAAATTCCGCTTTAGGAAAACGAGCTTCCTTTTCGATATACCGCAGACAGTTATTCGTTGCAATCCTGAAAATCCATGTCTCGATGTTTGCTTCTCCTCTGAATTGCGGTAACGCTTTCCATATGACAAGAAACGTCTCTTGCGCCATGTCTTGAGCCAAACTATAGTCATTCGTATAGCCCATGCACAAGCGGAACACCCTTGGCCAATACATTTGATAAATCTTTTCAAAAACCATTTATGGCTTTCTTATAAAATCAGTTAGCCAACTTAAATACCATGCTTTATCGTCATACATTATAAAATGTAAGGCTTTATCGGAATACTGAATATCTGCTTGGGGGAGATACTTGAACTGCTCTTCGACTGCCAGTTTCATTCCTCTGAATGGTGCAGCCAGCAAGATAAGTGCAGGACATTGTATCTGTTTTATCCGCCTCCTCAAATCAGTATTGGCAAAACTGCAATACATCTCTGCCAATGTTTTTCGGTCTGATCGAAGACTCCACTCTAGGATCAAGGCTTGTCTGGAAGTATCACTCACTAGTTGCGAAATAGATATTTTCTGCATATGATAAAATTGGCTGTCCGTAACCGAACAAAACTGCTGAACATGTGAAGTACAATCAGGTTTCTCTACAGCTTTAAAATCCGGATTGATCAAGGCTGGTAAAGAAGGTAATCCATCGACGACAACAATTTTAGCGATCAGTTCGGGATGGTCGGCCGCAAGTACCATAGCCAAGCCCGCTCCCATGCTGTGTCCTACGACAACAGGTTGTTCAATCGAATGACTATAAATAAATTGAACAATACTATCCTTCCAACATTCGAACGAAGGATGTGCTTGTGGTTTTACGCCTGCAAAACCGGCCATGGTCAACGTATAACAAGTATAATCATTCTCGAAATAAACTTTTGTTTCATCCCAGACTTCTCCCGAACAGGCAAATCCGGGTATAAAGATAAGTGCTTGCTTACCTTGTCCACTTTTCACAACTTCAAACGCTTTTGTTGCTACTTGCCCTCCCAATACAACACTATGAATCAAGAAAATACTGAGCAGGCAGGCTGTTTTTAAAATTCCAGATGTTCTCATTTTATTCATTATTTATTTTCACATCCATTAGATACGAAAAGAAGCTAAATGTTACAATATGGAGTAAAAAAGAGAAGTGGTCAAAACAGGGTGCAAAAAATATTTTTCATTGATTTCGAGCTATTTTATATCGAATTAAGGGCAATCTCATGGTTTCAAAAAGAGAGAATATATTTCTTAAAAGGAGTGTTTTTCTAATATCAATTATCATTTTTCCCCTGCCGGCAAAAAAGATGTTCTGTATCATTCAGATTTCTTTTGCAATGATAAGTAAAGGATATATTCATTGGTCGCAAAAACAATGATAATAAGATAAAAAAATCCGGCAACCTTTACGAAAGCTGCCGGAGAGAAATCAGTTGTTTTGTTTTCTCAAGAGACGCCGGGCAGAGTCTGCTGCCGCGACTAAACCGCCGGCCATCATAATGACATCTTTTATCACGAGTCTTCCGGCCCCCGAAAGATACGGAAATCCGTAGTTGGGCGTAGGCATGTCCCCTCCGAGGTTGGGTACCCATGTTTCGGGAGTCGTAACCAGAAACGAGAGCGTGACAATTGACATCAAAAAAGTAAGTACGCCTCCTACAACTCCGATTTTCGGGCTCCATATTCCGAGCAGAACCAACGTGCCAATCAACACAATAAACGTCCCTAAACCGTAAGAGAAGAGGTAGGTTCCGTTCGATTTGTGCCATTCAATGTTGCGGGCCACCATTTTTCCTTCGGGATTCCGATGCACGGTATATTCTTTCACCGTTTCGCCTTTTTCGTTAATGGTCATTTTATCGGAGCGTTGATACAAAAAACTCATAAAAGGACTGTTAGAAACAAAAGGCACAATGCCGTCGGCTTCGTACTGAAAAGCTTTGAGCCCTCCGATCCAAGCCATTACAATAAAGATGGCCACGCGGACAAAGTTAATAAAATGTGTTTGGCTATCAGCCAAAAAATGGAGACCGTAGTCGATCCAAGTTTTAATTTTTTCCATCGTCATGTCTTTTAAAAATTTTGGTGCAAAGGTAAGGATGGCAATCGTTTCCGACAATGGACAGAAACGGATAATACATAGACTATTTTGCCACGATCGAGATACCGACTTCCTGCCGATAATGAAGAGGCGACAGCCCGACGGTTTTTCTGAAGTAGCGGCTGAAATAAAAGACATCCTCGAAGTTAAGCTGAGTCGCAATTTCTTTTATGGGAATTCGGGTCAAGTGCAACATCTTTTTTGCTTCGAGCACTACCCGATCTTGAATCAACTGCGTGGGAGTTTTCCCGAAAAACTGCCGTGTTTTTTTCGATAAGGCGCTGGGAGAAAGGGCCAACTCCGATGCATAAAACGAAGGGCTGCGTTGGGTCAGAAAGTGCGTATCGATCAGTTGACGGATGTCGTTCATCTCCCGCGTCCAGTCGATGGCAGCCGCTTCGACTTCGTGTAACTGTTGTTTTTTCGTCCGGCTGCAAAGAGCGAGAATCAGTTGTAGATAGGCTTTCAGAATAGCGTCGGAGAACGAAGAGTCACACGTCAGCTCACGACGTATTTTTCCGAGCAAAAAATGAAGCTCATCGAAATCGGTATCCGAAACCGTGATATGCGGATACATATATATATTATTAAAGAGCAACCCGTTGCAGGCCACATCGTGTTTGTGATATTCGATGCAATAAAAATCGCCGTGAAAAGCCAATCCTTCGATTTCAATCTGATCGCCGGAACCCCATACCAGCGTTTGAAAAGGCGTAAAAAAGAGTACCGTCGCCCCGTTGCAACGGTATGTTGTAAAATCGACCGAAAAATCCCCTTCACCCTTAAACAGTAAAATATGATAATCGGGCGAAGAGAAAGACTGCGAAAAATCACTTGCCTTACATTGGAACAATTTTATTCGATGCATAGCCGCCTTTTTTAAGCTCCGCACAACGTGTCATCGATAAAGACGAATTTCCAGCCGTCCGGAGTGAGGACAAAGTAGAGCGCCACGGGAGAATGATGCTTGTTAGGCACGTAAACGACGCGTATTTGGGCGTCAGAATACGGCAAGACGACGGGCTTCGTCTCGAGGGTTTCCGCATTCACTACGACATCGGGCACCTTCTCCACCGATTCATAATATACTTCACCTTCGTTATCGAATTCCAGTTCACACGCGCTCTTCCCGTCCGGAAGTTCCGTCACCGAAATCTCGCCCCCTGCACACGGCTCGAACGTAAAATCACCGTATTCGTCGAACCCGAAATTCCGGTCACTTCCGGCCAAATAAACAAAAACTCCCGGTGCATAGTAGCGTTGCAAACCCATTTGAGGATCGATGTAAGGCGACAAGCATGGGTCATGATCCCGAATCAGTCGATTCAGGTTCTTTTCATAGAAGCATACATCTAGGAACTCAAACAGGAAACTAATAAACCCGTCGGGATCTTCATCCTCTTCCCGGCCTAATCCATCGACCATCAACGACTCGACAACGACCGGAATAACCGCCCCGAAACGAGAGGCATTTTGAGGCGTATACGTAAATTTCAGTTCATGAAACGATTCGTAACCCCAAAAGGTATATTGCATACAAGTATTTTGCCTCTCCTTCCATACCATCCGGTAAAAGTTCTTCTCAAGTTGCTTTTCGGAGACGTTCCGCCCTTCAATATCTTTCCGGTAAGCCTCTTCAAGCGAAAGACCGGCTTTGTCGGTCCGGTACACCTGCATGTTCGATATCCCATCGTCTGCTACGAACGTTTGCCCCTCCTCACGACCTTCGCCCTCGGGTAGGAGGAATAAAGGATAAACCACCGTATAACCGTAATGATCGTTACGGTAGTAATCATACGTAATATCCTCTTCGTATGACGTTTGCTTTTTGTTGCTTAGACAAGCGACCGAGAACATCATAAGGCCGACCAATAACAGCTGTGCTTTTATCTTCATCTTTTTATTTTTATTGAGGTGTGCTTCCATCTGTCCTGTTTATTCATCCGGTACAAATATCGTATTTTTTCTACAAAACATGCGATTTCCGGCATAATTTTAACCGAAAAAAAAGAAACAAAAAGCTTTTGGTGCGACAGGCTTGAACGAGTATAAAAAAGACAAATACATATCTGCCGAATTTACTATCTTTGTCGGGCAGCTTTATGACGCATTATGGATTATTACGAATTTCAATTCAGCTACACATCGCTTGTAGCTACAGAAGTGATTAACGATATTTTGGCGACCGAACTGGGAACTATTGGATTTGAAAGCTTTGTATCTGACGAAAACGGCCTGAAAGCCTATATCCCCGTCTCCGCCTTTCAGCCTGACACTTTGACAGATTGCCTGTCCGCTTTTCCGCTCGAAGAAACGGTCATTCATCATACGCACACACCGATTGCAGCCCGAAACTGGAACGAGGAATGGGAGAAAAACTATTTTCAGCCCATCCGCATCGGCAAGCAATGCCTTATCCGCGCATCGTTTCACAAGCCGGAAGAAGGATACGAGCATACCCTCGTCATCGACCCGAGAATGGCATTCGGCACCGGCAATCACGCCACGACTTATCTCATGCTCTGTGAGATGCTCGCGCTTGATCTGCGCGGCAAGGAAGTGCTCGACATGGGATGCGGCACCGCCGTACTCGCCATTTTGGCGGCTCGTAAACATGCTCAGCGTGTTGTCGCCATCGACATCGACGAGTGGGCCTACCGAAACGCGATTGAGAATTGCCGGCTCAACAACAATCCCGATATACGAATAGAACAAGGTGGAGCAGAATGCCTCCCACATTTCGGAACGTTCGATTATATCTTTGCCAACATCAACCGCAACATCCTGCTGAATAACATCCGCCACTATGTATCGGTACTAAAATGCGGCGGACAGCTTTATATGAGTGGTTTCTACGAAGAAGATATCCCCGCGATAGAAAAAGAATGCCGACTGAACAGGCTGACGCTTCTTTCGCACACATCCCGCGATCAATGGGTGGCCGTGCGGACAGAAAAAAGACACGAAAACACAGACGGACTCAACTCTTAAATAACATTAAAAACCATTACAATCATTTGATTGGCTGAAAAGAAATCTTATATTTGTAGGAGTATTCATTTTTATAATATAAACCGCTATGAACAGAAATGTAGATCCCAAATTACTATTAGGCCTCGTGATTGGAGCCGCAGTGGGGGCAACGATAGGCTACCTGGCCGCAACAGATAAGAAAGGAGAATTATTCGACGAATTAAACGAGATGGTAGGAAAAGTGAAAGACGGATTTCAGTCGGCTGTTTCCAAATTCAAAGAAAGCCGGATACACGAACTCGTTGAAGAAGCCCAAGCCACCGAAGTAAAATAATGTTTATATGAAACTTGATACGGAAAACTTCTTCCGAGAACTGAAAAAAGATATCACCACCTACGGTGAATTAAAATTTGAACTGCTGAAATTAGGTACTTATGAACGGACGGGAAAAGTCATTTCGGTCCTTTCATATGGCCTGATACTACTTACACTCGGGTTCTTCCTGAGTCTCTTTATTTTCCTTGCGCTCGGTTTCTTTCTGGGCGAATGGCTCAACTCGAAAGGCATTGGTTTTTCGATCGTTGTAGGCATCTACCTCCTGATGATCGGAGGAGTTGTTCTTTTCAAGGAAAAAATACAAACGCGCGTTTTGAATACCGTAATTGCAGCACTGATTGCCAATGACCATAAAACCGATGAAACCGATGAACATGACCCTTCCGAAACAGACACCGCTGAGTAAATTGCAGACTGATAGAGAACGCCTCCGGCTATTATGTCGGATACAAGAGCAGAAACTAAACGAAGAATTTCGGTATATGCGTGAAAACGCTGGCCGCCTTCTCTTCTCTGGCATTTCCGCCCTCTTCTCGACGTCCGGTTCTTCCAAATCGGAAAAGAAAAAAGCTGCGGCCCTTTCTCCGGCTCCTTCGGTTGCTTCGCTTTCATCGCTGCGACCGGCCGATTTCTTGTCGTTAGGTACCGGCCTCATTCCCTATGCCTGGGAATTCGCACAACCGTTGCTTATCGCCTGGGGCATCAGACGGGCTAAAAAATGGATTGGAAATTTGTTCTCTTCAAAGAGAAAGTGAACATCCAAGAATTAATTTATGTTATGAAGCATGTTTTTCTTCTTGAATAGGCTTCAAACAAGAAAAAATTCATACCTTTGCGCCCGTAGAAATCAAGGCAAAAAGATTAAACATGAAGCGTATTATCATGGTTTTAACAATGATCGCAAGCATATTATGGATATGCGCATCATGCGCCACCCCTTGTGGCTGTTAAACAGAAAAATCAAAATGACATTATATTTCAAACCTTTTTAAAATTATACAACAATGACAAAAGTAGGTATTAACGGATTTGGCCGTATCGGACGTTTTGTGTTCCGTGCTGCCCAAACAAGAAATGACATTGAAATCGTTGGAATTAACGACCTCTGTCCGGTAGATTACATGGCTTATATGCTCAAGTACGATACAATGCACGGCCGCTTTAAAGGAACCGTTGAATATAGCGTGGAGAAAAGCCAGTTGATCGTCAACGGCAAAGCAATCCGCGTCACCGCAGAAAAAGACCCGGCCAGCCTGAAATGGAATGAAGTAGGCGCCGAATATGTAGTAGAGTCTACCGGTCTCTTCCTGACGAAAGAAAAAGCTCAAGGACATATCGACGCAGGTGCGAAGTACGTCGTAATGTCGGCCCCGTCGAAAGACGATACCCCCATGTTTGTTTGCGGTGTGAACCACGACGCATACGAGAAAGGAACAAAATTCGTGTCGAACGCTTCTTGTACGACCAACTGTCTGGCTCCTATCGCCAAAGTATTGAACGACAAATTCGGTATCAAGGAAGGCTTGATGACGACCGTTCACTCGACAACGGCTACTCAGAAGACCGTAGACGGTCCTTCGTTGAAAGACTGGAGAGGCGGACGTGCTGCTTCGGGCAACATCATCCCGTCGTCGACCGGTGCCGCTAAGGCAGTAGGTAAAGTTATTCCGTCGTTGAACGGGAAACTGACGGGTATTTCGATGCGCGTACCGACTTTGGACGTGTCGGTTGTAGACCTGACGGCCAACCTGGAAAAACCGGCTACGAAAGAAGCGATCTGCCAGGCGATGAAAGAAGCCGCAGAAGGCGAACTGAAAGGTATTCTGGGATACACGGAAGACGCTGTCGTTTCTTCCGACTTCCTCGGCTGCGAACTGACTTCGATCTTCGATGCCAACGCCGGAGTTTATCTGACAGACACATTCGTGAAGGTGATTGCATGGTACGATAACGAAATCGGCTACTCGAACAAAGTGCTTGATTTGATTGCTCACATGGCAAAAGTAAACGGATAATCCGTTTATCGATTCATAAAAACAAAAAAGAGACTGCCCCTTTTTCAAGTGAGGCAGTCTTTTTTTAGGCGATTCTGCCAACTCACTTTCCTGCCATCGGATAGATTGTACGAAAAAACGCTCCGGAAGAGCCGAAACAACGCCATGACACAACCGTTTTTATAAACAAATCTCCTTTTCCTCAAATCTAAAAACAGTTAAATAATCATAAAAACAAAGTCTCGGAGTAACCAATCCGTTTTTTTTGTGTTATATTTATAGCCGATGAAAAAGCTTTCGGGCCTTTTTCATCAGATGTCTAATTTAAAATTCAGAAGCGATGAAAAAATTCTTTTCAAAAAGTCTTATAAAGACTTCAACAGGGAACAGTGACATCGCAAAGAATGACCTCTATGCGAACAGGGATTATTATTGCGAAGGTCAAGAGGTTCGGATCGAAGTATCCGAAGAGAGTGCAAACGTCGAAAAAGACGTAAGGGAAGCAGAGGTAAAAGTGAAAAAACAAAAGTTTACCGCCTGCTATAATATGTTCTTTTAAGGACGGTCAACACACGGAATGAAAGGTTCGTCGGATTTGGGGATATCCGGTTTTCTCCGTACTTTTGTGCGAGCATAGAATGAGAACATACGAACTGATTACCATCTTAGGGCCAACCGCTTGCGGCAAAACAAGTTTTGCCGCAGCATTGGCTGCGGATCTGAATACTGAAATCATCAGCGCCGATTCACGACAAGTCTATCGCCGGATGGACATCGGCACGGGCAAAGATTTGGACGACTATACCGTCGGTGCAAAAAAGATTCCGTACCATCTGATTGATATTTGCGAGCCGGGCACAAAATACAACGTCTTCCGGTATCAACACGATTTTTTTCATCTATTCGATAATCTCAGACAGCAAGGCATCGTACCGATTTTGTGCGGAGGAACAGGCATGTATATCGAAGCGGTACTCAAAGGATACAAGCTGCTCGATGTGCCGCCCAACCCGGAACTTCGCGAATCGCTCAGAGGTAAGTCGCTCGAAGAACTTGAGGCGATACTTGCTTCGTACAAAACCCTGCATAACAAAACGGATATAGACAGCGCCCAGCGTGCCATCCGCGCCATCGAGATCGAAGAATTTTATCAAACGCAGGCTCCCGAACGGAACGAGTTCGAGCCGATACACAGTCTGATTATCGGACTTGATATCGATCGTGAGTTGCGGCGTGAGCGTATCACCCGGCGACTTCATGCACGCCTCGAACAGGGCATGCTCGAAGAAGTACAGGCGCTTCTCAATTCGGGCATCGCGCCGGACGATCTGATTTACTACGGCCTCGAATATAAATTTATCACGCTGCACCTGACCGGCAAACTGACTTACCACGAAATGGTCGAACAATTAGAGATCGCGATCCATCAGTTTGCCAAGCGACAAATGACCTGGTTCCGCGGCATGGAACGGCGCGGTTTTACGATCCACTGGCTCGATCAGGCGTGGCCGACGGAAGAGAAAATCGCCCGATGCAAAGCACTTATGAATTGACTTATCCAACATCATATCACAATGGTTATTGAACGATTAACAAACTCGAAGAATTTCTTTTTACTGGCCGGCCCTTGCGTCATCGAAAGCGAGGATATGGCTTTACGTATCGCGGAAAAAATCGTCGAAATTACTCAAAAACTTCATATTCCTTACGTTTTTAAAGGATCGTACCGCAAGGCGAACCGTTCGCGCATCGATTCGTTTACGGGTATCGGCGACGAAAAAGCGCTACGCATCCTGCGCAAGGTAGGCGAAACGTTCGATATTCCGACCGTTACGGACATACACGAGACGCACGAAGCCGCCTTAGCAGCCAACTACGTAGATATGTTGCAGATTCCCGCCTTCCTCTGCCGCCAGACCGATTTGCTGATCGCCGCGGCAAAGACCGGAAAAATCGTCAACATTAAAAAAGGACAGTTTCTTGCGCCCGAATCGATGCAATATGCGGCACAGAAAGTGGTAGATGCAGGTAACCGGAACGTGTTCCTTACCGAACGTGGAACCACCTTCGGTTATACCGATTTAGTCGTTGATTTCCGCGGTATCCCCAAGATGCGGCAATACGGCTTCCCCGTGATTACGGACATCACACACTCGTTGCAGCAACCCAACCAAACGTCGGGCGTTTCGGGCGGGCTACCCGAACTGATCGAAACGATTGGCAAAGCCGCCGTGGCCGTGGGTACGGACGGATTATTTATCGAGACGCATCCCGAACCTTCACAAGCCAAGTCGGACGCAACCAATATGCTTCCGCTCGAACTGCTGGAAGGCCTTCTGACAAAACTGGTACGGATACGGCAGGCTGTACAGCATCCGTAGAAATAAAAAAACAGAGATTTTCCCCTCGCCCACCGAGTATTTATTTGTAACGATTTCGGGGCTCTTTCGGAAGAATATAAACGATATCTCGAAGAAGCGAAATGCTCCTAAAAGCATCAACGCTGGACTTCGGAAGAGCAAAATAACGATCAGGAACCTGATACGAAACCACGCCTTGTCCTTTTCGCACGGAAAGTCTTTTATTCACCGATATGCACAAAAACACCTAAGATGTGCAATTTCTTTTCAAAAAACTTTGAAATCCGAAATCATTCATTACTTTTGCAGACGATAACGCAGGGATGAAAACAGGTCGAAACTGCTTGCAACGGGCACTATTACATGCTTCCGTAGCCGTTCTAAAACATGCAACGACCTTCTATATATTCGTAAGCGATTATTCACATAAAATTATATATACGAATGAAAATCATTGTATTGGCCAAACAAGTGCCAGACACCCGCAACGTCGGGAAAGACGCCATGAAAGAAGACGGTACGATCAATCGAGCCGTGCTTCCCGCCATCTTCAATCCGGAAGACCTCAACGCGCTGGAACAGGCATTACGTCTCAAAGAACAACATCCGGGTACGACCGTCACGATCCTGACCATGGGGCCGGGACGTGCGGCAGAAATCATCCGCGAAGGATTATATCGCGGAGCGGACGACGGCTACCTGCTGACCGACCGCGCATTTGCCGGGGCAGATACGCTCGCCACATCGTACGCGCTGGCGCTGGCGATCCAAAAAATTGGCTCGTTTGACCTGATTATCGGCGGACGGCAGGCGATCGACGGCGACACGGCACAGGTAGGGCCTCAGGTGGCCGAGAAACTCGGCCTGACACAAATCACGTACACCGAAGAGATTGTCAAAATCGAAAACAACCGGATCACGGCCAAACGTAAAATTCCCGGAGGAATCGAAACGGTCGAAGCGCCGATGCCTATCGTTGTAACGGTTAACGGATCGGCCGCACCGTGCCGCCCGCGCAACGCCAAGCTGGTACAGAAGTACAAACGGGCATTGGGAGCACAGGAGAAGGCCGAGCGGACGAAAAACGGCGCTGCACTGCCTTATGCCGAGCTGTATGAGAATCGCCCGTACCTGAACATCATCGAATGGTCGGTAGCCGACGTAAACGGCGACGTAGCACAATGCGGACTATCCGGCTCACCGACGAAAGTGAAAACGGTCGAAAATATCGTTTTCCAGACGAAAGAAAACAAATCGTTTACCGACTCGGACAGTGATATCGAAGCTCTGATGAAAGAATTAATCGGTAATCATACGATCGGGTAGAGGGAGAGAGAACAGGAGTCGGAGCAGTTAAGGGTAGTAAGGTATGGCAACCAAGTCTTTTGAACAATTAGTCGTATGAATCATGATACTACACATCGACGACATGGACAACATCGACGGTACTGACGGCATGGACTACTTTTACTACTCTAAGTGCTTTCGCTACATTGACTACCTTGATGACATCGACTATATTGATTATATTGACTACATCAATTACATGATGACTACATTTAAAATAAACAAATAAAAATACGATACATAATGAACAACATAGTTGTATATTGCGAAATAGATGGCGGCACGATTGCCGATGTCAGCCTCGAACTGCTTACCAAAGGACGTTCGCTGGCCAATCAACTGAACTGCGGTCTGGAGGCTGTCGTAGCGGGAAGCAAGCTCGACGGCGTAGAAAAACAAGTGATGCCGTACGGTGTAGATGTACTGCATCTGTTCGACGACGAGCGACTCGATCCGTACACCTCGCTGCCTCACACGTCGATCCTGATTAAGCTCTTCGAGCAGGAGAAGCCGCAAATTGCCCTGATGGGAGCAACCGTCATCGGTCGAGACCTTGGGCCGCGCGTATCGTCGGCGCTGACAAGCGGGTTGACGGCCGACTGTACGGCGCTCGAAATCGGCAAGCATGAAGACAAAAAAGCCGGCAAGACATACGAGAACCTCCTCTACCAGATACGTCCCGCGTTCGGCGGGAATATCGTCGCGACGATCATCAACCCCGAACATCGCCCGCAGATGGCGACCATACGCGAAGGAGTGATGAAGAAAGAAATCTTCGATGCCAACTATCAAGGCAAAGTGATCAGGCACGACGTGTCGCAATTCGTTTCCGAGACGGATTATGTCGTGCAGGTGATCGAACGCCATGTCGAAAAGGCGAAACACAACCTGAAAGGCTCACCGATCGTTGTCGCCGGTGGTTACGGCGTCGGCTCGAAAGAGAACTTCAAGCTGCTGTTCGACCTCGCCAAAGAACTGCATGCCGAAGTAGGCGCATCGCGCGCAGCCGTCGATGCGGGATTCACCGATCACGACCGGCAGGTGGGACAAACCGGCGTCACCGTACGCCCCAAACTGTATATCGCCTGCGGCATCTCCGGACAGATTCAGCACATCGCGGGAATGCAGGAAAGTTCGATCATCATTTCGATCAACAGCGATCCCAACGCCCCGATCAACGCGATTGCCGACTACGTGATCACCGGCACGGTCGAAAACGTAATCCCCAAAATGATTAAATACTACAAGAAGAACAGTAAATAACGATTATCATGGCAAACTTTTATTTAGATACCCCCTCGTTGCGTCATCACCTGCATCACCCGCTGATGCGGCGGATTGTGGAATTGAAGGAACGCGAATTCAAAGATAAAGACGAATACGATTATGCTCCCATCGACTTCGACGATGCGATGGACAGTTACGAGCGCGTGCTCGAGATGGTCGGCGAGATCAGCGCCGAAGTCATTGCTCCGAATGCCGAGAGCGTCGATCAGGAAGGCCCGACGGTGGCCAACGGACGAGTAACATACGCCCGCGGCACGCAGGAAAACCTCGATGCCGTACGTAAAGCCGGACTGATGGGCATGGCCATGCCGCGCCGTTACGGCGGGCTGAACTTCCCCATCGTGCCTTACATCATGGCCGCCGACATCGTGTCGCGCGCCGATGCCGGATTCGAAAATCTCTGGGGATTGCAGGACTGCGCCGAAACGCTTTACGAATTCGGGAACGAAGAGCAGCACAAACACTATATCCCCCGTGTGTGCAAGGGTGAAACGATGTCGATGGACTTGACCGAACCCGATGCCGGTAGCGACCTGCAATCGGTGATGCTCAAAGCCACGTTCGACGAGAAAGAGAATTGCTGGCGACTGAACGGCGTGAAACGTTTTATCACCAACGGCGACTCGGACATCCATCTCGTACTCGCCCGCTCGGAAGAAGGAACAAAAGACGGACGCGGCCTTTCGATGTTCATCTACGACAAGCGAAACGGAGGCGTGAACGTCCGCCGCATCGAAAACAAGATGGGCATCAAAGGTTCCCCCACCTGTGAGCTGGTATTCAACAATGCGAAGGCTGAGCTCTGCGGCGAGCGCCGGCTCGGATTGATCAAATACGTCATGGCGCTGATGAACGGCGCCCGTTTGGGCATCATGGCGCAAGCCGTGGGACTCTGCGAAGCGGCCTATCAGGAAGGATACAAATATGCGCAGGAACGTCGGCAGTTCGGCAAAGCCATTTTGGACTTTCCGGCCGTCTACGAGATGGTAGCCATGATGCGTGCCCGTACCGATGCCGTACGCGCCATGCTCTATGAAACGGCACGTTTCGTCGATGTCTACAAAGTGCTGGACGACATCTCGCGCGAGCGCAAACTCACGCCCGAAGAACGTCAGGAGCAGAAGAAATACGCCAAGCTGGCCGATGCGTTCACCCCGATGGGCAAAGGCATGTCGACCGAATTTGCGAACCAGAACGCCTACGACGCGATACAGATTCACGGCGGATCGGGTTTTATGAAAGATTATGCCTGCGAACGTCTCTATCGCGACGCACGTATCACGAATATTTACGAAGGAACGACCCAATTACAGGTCGTTGCGGCCATCCGCCACGTCACCACAGGCACATACCTCGCGAGACTGCGCGAATATGAAGCGATGGAATACAAGCCCGAACTCTCGTCGCTGAAGCAAGACCTCATCGCGATGACCGATACGTACGAGCAGTTAGTGACGAAAGTGACCGAGGCGAAAGACAACGAGTACCTCGATTTCCTTGCCCGTCGCCTCGTCGAAGCAGCGACGCATTGCGTATTCGGTTACCTGTTGCTGCAAAGCGCCCATACGGACGATTCGTTCCTGCCTTCTACGCAGGTTTACCTCCACTACGGTAAAGCGGAGATATACAAAATCCGTTCGTTTATCGAAAACTTCAGCGTCGAAGACCTGAAGGCCTACCGCAGAGAGTAAAAACAAAGTTACTATACCGAGTAACGAAAATGAGGGTGTGTCAAAACGCAATGTTTGGGCACACCCTCTTTAGGTGTGTAAGAATGGGAAAAATGCAAGGTACTAAAGATAAGGGCGAGGGAGCATACTAAGGAATGTGAACGTGCTCGCATTCCACAAGCAACGAAGCAGTTCGCCCGTTATGACACACCGCCTTTTTTCGAGCCTATCAGAGAACCGGCCACAAAAAAACACTCGCTATCAAGATAAAAGAGGCCACCAGCTCAATGGTTCAGCTCTTTGAGGGCTTTTAACGACCGAATCACATACGCGTTATCCGGCTCGACGGCATGCCAGTATGAAAGACGCCCTGTCAGACGTTTCAGATAAGCGGGATCGGAAGAACCGATATATTTCTGATGTTCGGCCAGCCCTTTTGTCAGCACATGATACACCTGCTTGCGTATCTCGCGCCTGAAGACTTTCGGAATCGTAAGCTTTGTACCCGAACAGACGGATATCCCTGTAATAATCTTACGATGTGACATATCTAAAAAGCGCGTCTTCTTCCTGTTCAACGCAAACTTGTGTTCTGCAACTACTTTTTCTACCTGTGCGAGAAACGCATGATGAGAGGATAGATTGCCCGAAAACGTTAAATCGTCCGCATACCTTGTATACGTCAGGCCGACCGACCGACTTATAGCGGCTAATTGTTCATCCATACCGGCCACAATGATATTACTCAAGGCCGGGCTTGTCGGTGCTCCTTGCGGCAATCGCCCCGATTTGCAGCATAAGGCGGCCAATATTTTCGCTACACCGGATTCATAACCCAATTGCTTAAACGTTCTTCGAACGGTATGTTTACGTATCGATCCGAAAAAATCATGGATGTCGACCTTCAGTACCTGAGCATTCCCCAAATGGGGACGCACATTTTCCACAATTGACTTATTCCGGCGGAACCCCGTAGCGGAAGGATGAATCTCACTATTGATCAGGATTTTTTCATAAATCGTACGATGCACGGCCTTCAACTCTTTCTTCGGAGCAGCGATCATACGATAGCCTCCTCCTCTTTTGGCTAACCAGAACAGACTGTACCACTCGGAAGGATGATGCAAAAAAGATGAAAGCTCTTTTTCACCGATATTCAGGAACGTTGCGCACCATTTCAATGCTTCCGGATCATAAACAGCTTGTCTACAGATACCCGTATGATAGAAGACAGACCCGTTACGAAATGAATTATCGTTCGGCAGATGTCGGTTCAATAAATCCTTCTCTTTCTTCTTCTCCCTGATGATCAGAAGAATCATACCACATATAAAAATAAGAATGGTTACCAGAATGACCGTCATATTCAGAAATGGAATTAAATATAAAAAAAAGAAGGTGAGAGCTTTTACTTAAAGCATATTTGTAGACAAATATGCTTTTCTATGAAAACACTTGAACTAATGAGGCGACTACACCTCTCAGTATGCTAAAATATCTGCTCACCTTCTTCGCAACAAAGTTAATCCTTTTTGTTCAAACAGAAAAACTTTCGCACAAAAAGTAAAAAGAAGTAATCCCTCGGACGTTTAAATGTTTCATCGTTTAGTTGTCAGTCGCCTCTTTCCAGCAGTTGGTCTCTAACAAAGTAACATTTCAACGCCCGAAGAGCTTCACTTTTAGTTCTTCGTTCTTCACTTAAAACACCGCTTGAACCGGACGCATGATAAACGTAAACTCATAATTTCCATACGGCATCATATACGTTTCCAGCGGAACCGCGCCCCAGCTTGTGACGCAACCCAGCCCCATCTGCTTCCGGTCGATGCAGAAGTTCGTCAGATTGGCCTGAGATACTTCCGGCGAATGACGCTGGTCTTTTTCCACGTCGTCGTCGAGCGACTCGATGGTATAATGCAAAGCCGACGCCGAGAACGGCTGATCACTGACAAACTCGAGTCCATCGCCTTGGATCGTCGTCAGTTTCCACCAGCGAATATCGGTTTTCGTGCCCGTTTCCTGCGGACGAATGTATGGATAGAACTGCTCATCGACCGTCTGGCGATACTTCCCGAGGGCTGTCGAGTGGTTGCGGTCGCAATAATTCTCGATCGGGCCTCGACCGTAATACTGAATCCGGTCGTAGCATTTCGGCATGGGTAGCTGCATCCCGAACCGGAACATGTTCGGCACCTCAGCCGATGCATCTGCCGTCAACTTTTGCGTCACTTTTACCGCTCCGTGATTGTTGATCTGATAGGTGAGCAGAAGTTTGGCCGAGACATCTTTCATGTCATACTCAGCAACGACCTCAACCATCCCGTTCGCAACGTTATTCTTGAGCGACGTCAGTTTCATCTCCGGATTTTTCCATACGGCATATTTGTTTTGCAAGCCGGCTCCGTAGTCGTTATCGGTCGGAGCACGCCAGAAGTTCGGAGTCAAAGCACTGCCCGCGTTGATCATCTCCGCATCGTTCACGAAGTAACGGCTCATCCATCCGTCGCGTTTGTTAAACTCAATCACAAAACGGTCTCCACGAACGATCAAATAGTTAAGGTCGTTCTCTTTGACCCCCGGTATTGTAACAGGACAGTGCTTGCATTCCGGTTCGTTAGCCAACTGCAATTCGGACGCGCTATACGGACGAATCACCAACTGATTGCGCGCGACGGTATGACCGGCAGGAAGCATCGTTTCCGCTTTTTTGAGCTTGAAGTGAATATTCAGCAGCACTTCGCGGTCTTTCGGCAGCGAAGCAAGATCATAATCGAGACGAATCGTCTCCGTTTGCTGAGGAGCAACAGCCAAGTCGGAGATGCGTCCGGTCTGCACGCTCTCACCCTCGACAAGGATTTCCCAATCGGCACAGTAAGCCGAGAGATCACGGAAAAAATGTTCGTTGAAAATATTCACTTCGCCCTTCTCCAAATCTTTAGCAGTAGCCCAAATAGACTGATAGAAATACGCCACTTCGTCCATATGCGGATTAGGCACACGGTCAGGGCTGATCAGTCCGTTGTTCATAAAATTATTGTCGGACGCATCGTAACGGTTGAAGTCTCCACCGTACCCGTAAATACGCGTTCCCTCAGCATTCTTCCAATGGATCGACTGGTCGACGAAGTCCCAGATAAACCCTCCCTGCAACTTCGGATACTTACGGATCAAGTCCCAATACTCTTTGAATCCTCCTTCCGAATTACCCATAGCATGAGCATATTCACACTGGATCATAGGCTTTTGCGCGTCGCTCTTGGCGTAAGCTTCCGTTCGTTCGTAATTGTAGTACATCGGGCAGAAAATATCCGTATATTCATTTTGCTTGGCCTGTTCGTACTGTACCGGGCGACTTTGATCTTCCTTTTTCATCCAGCGGTAACAATCTTCGAAGTTCGGTCCGAAGCCGGCTTCATTCCCCATCGACCAGGTGACGATGGACGGATGGTTATATCCGCGCTGAAGATTACGCTGATTGCGTTCGAGGTGTGCGATGTCATACGCTCTGTTTTTGGCCAGCGTCAGTTCGCCGTATCCCATACCGTGCGACTCGACATTCGCTTCGGCCACGACGTAAAGACCGTACTCGTCACAGAGGTCGTACCACAAATTATCGTCCGGGTAATGACACGTACGCACGGCATTCAGGTTGTACGCCTTCATAAGCTGCACATCTTGACGCATCCGTTCGGGCGAGACGTAATAGGCCGTCTTCGGGTCCATCTCATGACGGTTGGCTCCTTTGATCAGGACAGGTTGCCCGTTCACCAGGAACTGAGCATTTTTGATTTCAAGTTTGCGGAAACCGGCTCTGACAGGAATGACTTCGAGCGTTTTCCCGCGTCCGTCTTTCAGGGTAGCCATCACCTTGTACAGGTAAGGAGTCTCTGCCGACCATTTCTTCGGATCGGTTACCGAGAGGATCGTTTGTTGCACTCCCGAGCCTTTCATTACTTGCGACGCGACCTTGTTGCCTTCCGCATCGAGCAGGTCGATGTGAACCGTGCCTCCGGCTCCAGCCATCGTCACGTCGACCGTCAGCGTACCATCTTTATAATCCTTATCCAGATCGGGCGTGATGCGGATGTCCCGGATATGATTTCGCGGACGTGCGTAAAGATAGCAGTCGCGCCCTACGCCTGACATACGCAAAAAGTCCTGATCTTCGAGATACGTGCCGTCGCACCACCGGAACGTCTGAAAGGCTATCAGATTCTTGCCCGTTTTCAGGTAACGGGTGATGTTAAACTCCGCTTCCAGCTTGCTGTCCTCGCTATATCCGACGTATTGCCCGTTCACCCACAGATAGATGTTCGAGGTGACCGATCCGAAATGCGCAAACACCTCTTTGCCGTTCCACCCGGCAGGAATCGTGATCTCGCGGCGATACGACCCGACGTGATTATTCTCTGTCGGCACCAACGGCGGATTATTCTTAAACTGGTTGCGCCAGGCGTAACCGACGTTCACATAGATCGGATCACCGTAACCGTTCAGTTCCCACAGACCCGGAACACTCAACAGCCCCCACCCTTTGTCGTTATAGTCTGTCCGATAAAAATCCGTCGGACGAGCCTCCGCATCTTTCACCCAGAAAAACCGCCAGAGACCATTCAGACTTAAAAAATTCTCGGAGTTCTCCCGGACACCCTCCGACGCGGCACGTTCCGACTCATACGCAAAGTAGTTCGTATGCATCGGCGCACGATTAACAAAATTCACCTTCGGATTTCGCCATTCATCCTTCTGAGCAAAAAGATTAAGACTCAACAGCGCTAAAGCGCATACAGTTAATTTAATTTTCATAGTACATTCGTTATATAATGGTAATTGCTTGTAAAAAATCGAGGGTAAAGATACATATTTTCCCTTTAAACTTCTACGCAAACGATAATTCAACAATTTTGAAAACCATACGACGGCATGGTATAAAAGGTGCTCCGCTTGGTTGGTGTATCTTTATAGGTATGATTGTTGATGCCAAAGAAAATAGAACAACGAAACGCTTCATGGAAGCCCCACAAGAAACAGAAATTGCTTCTATATTTTCTCAAGGATAAGGAAGAAACAAAAGCAACTTCTTCGAATTGAAACGATAGACGACCGATTTATAACATTAAACCGCATCAAACGCCTTTGTTATGTGTAAGAGATTCTCTTAATAGGCTATCGTTTGGTTATTCAGTTCGATATTAACATGCACTTTAGCGCCTAATGCTTTAAAAACCTTTAGGATTGTTGTAAATCTTGCGTCTGTTACACTATTCTCAATTTTAGAAATCTGCGCTTTCTTAACTCCAACAAGCTCTCCAAGAGCTTCCTGTGTTAAATTCTGAGCTTTGCGAGCTTCTTTTATCGCCTGTCCTAATAAGTCAAGTCGAAGTTCTTCCTCAAATTCATTTCGTTTTAGAGAGCCTTTTACCCCAATATATTTGTCTGTCAATTCATCTAAACTGTATGTCTTCATCCCTTCTGATTTTTATCTTTAAAATATTGTTTTCTTAATCTCTCGGCTTTTGTTATCTCTTTCCATGGAATCGTATCCGTTTTCTTAATCAGTCCATGTGTTGCAATCACCAGAGTATCCTGTTTTCCCGTTTTGCCCCAAAATGCAAAAAGTCGATAATAAAATTTATTGTATTTAGTCCTAAATTCCCAAATTTCATCTTGGAGTTTCTTAAAAAGCTCTTTATCATTCGTACTTCTTGACTTCCAAATATTATAAATTATTTTTCGCCTTGCTTTATCATCTAGTAAATCAAGAAATTGTTTTGCATCATCCAAAAACTCAACACGAAATTTAGCATCATTCATTCTCTCCCATTTTGATTCGCCACAAAGATAAAAGTTTCCCATTTAGGAAACAAGAACTTTTTGTTAAATATAGAATTTGCGATTCTTTCATTATTTAAGAAGACCTATAGAAAAAATGTTTTTTTAAATCCTCTAATCAATATACAATGATCAATGCCTGCCTCCTTATGCACCCCTCCTTGGTCTTTAAAATATGCTTTGGGAGAGGCTGCCTCGAACATGTCAGTTTTAGGCAGCCTCACATCTTGAATTCATTATTGGAAGTCTATCTAATCTATATTAGTTAATGTAATGGGCATTTCTTCCCCTCCTACTTTCGTAAAAATCCCGGTAAATCCATCTTCTGATTGTTGAACCATGATTGTGGAGTTAGATCGTCCATCATTAAAATATTCTACCAAGAAAAGTATTTCTTCTTCCAAATCGTAAGTACCACGTAATGTAATTTTACGATCAGTCCCTTGCTTCTGATAGTAGTATGTTCCATGTACGGGCTGTTTATTCTCATCATTGAGATTTTCGAAATATAGTTCAAAATGGCAGACGATTCCCTTTATATCTCCACTATAGCTTTTCCATCCGTTTATTTGTGTAAATGTTGTTTTCTCTTCATTCATGTTTGTTTCTTCCAATACCTCCTCTGATTCGGCTGATTGAGAATTAGAGAAAGAAGACAGAGAGAGCATCTGCGATAGTTTGTTCTTATTCTCTTCAGTCATCAGTACGATATCATCCCAATCTACAAAAGGAAAAACCATTCCGAACATTCCGAAGCTTACTGTTGTTCCTTCAGGATGAAGTCTATTATATATCTTACCCGTAGACCATAGTTTGGATTGGGTCACTCGTATGGTATTCTCGTTGTGAAAACACTCTTTGATGTTCTGCTGTGCAAATTCAGAATCCATAAGAAGTGACACAAAAGGACTTAATACAGTCCCCCCTAAAAAACCTAACCATTCATCGGCCTGATCTTCTACACAAGCAATAACATCATTCTGAATATTTCGTACATGCTGTTCTTCATCAGGCACTAGAAAAGCTGCGAGGACAGCTAATACAATAGGAGGAGCCAATAAAATTAAAATTAGCAATGAACAGCTTAATAAAGTTTCTCCAGAATGTAACTTTCCTATTGGAGAAGTTGGATTCTCAGGGTGTTGAGGAGGATTCTCGATCAGCCATTCGTCACAATGTTTGCATTTCTGTGCATTTTCGCGAACTTCTTCACCACAATAAGGGCATTGTTTAACAAGAGATGTGTTATTTTCCATATTTATTCTTTTTATACATCAAAAATTAAGAGATTCTTTTCATTGCAGGCCAATGGAATAACAATGATATTATACCAAAGAAAACCGCAATCCACCAATAATCAGAAAAATTATCAAAAACAAGGCGTTGGAGAGCCTCATCTTCTGACTCACCAAGAATGAGTGGTGCCAAAATCATCCCTACGCCCGCCCATACGAATGATATACCTATACAGTAAAGAACACGCATTATTTGGTAACTCAGTAATATAATCATTCCGAAAACAGCTAATAAGGATACCCACCAACTCCAGTCATAAATATACTGAATAAAAGCAATGAGAAGGGCGCATTCAACCATCATCAGGCAACCTGTAGCAGTCGTCCCTTCGTCATCTTTTCCAGGAACTATATTCTGCTGTATGGAGGGAGGAGTTTCATTATTTTCTCGCTCATAACGTTCTTTGGCAAAACGATTCAGCCAACTGTTACAATGTTTACACTTCATAGCATCTACTTTTACCCATTCTCCACATTGAGGACATCGTTTTTCTAACCAACCACCACAATACTTACACTTTTTTGCATTTTTTAGAATACCCTGTCCACATGAAGGACATGCAATAGTTTCACTCATACTAATTTCTTTTTTAATCTGTGATTTAAAACATTATATCATTTATAATTCATGAATAACATCACTATATTCATATTCATTTTCAGCAGAACAGGATCCTTCTTTTATTAATTTTCTATGTGAAACTTTTGCTTGTGTATTATCATTGATCAAGTCAACAAACCCGAAATCAATATAATTGAATGTCTCATTAAAAGTATTGTAAACAATAAGGAATTCGCCAGCAAACATTCCACATCCCCCATTATAAGCCACAATAATCAGTTGATCATCTTTCACTACGATTTCTCTCACAGAATTGATTATTATAGGCTCTCTCTCGTTTACACATTTTATCTCATTAAGATCTATAGATACAACTTCGTTTGTCAAGAGATCGCATTTGTAAAGGGTATTTTCTTGAAGACTTCGTATAAAATAGGAACAATGCCGTTGATTATCTTTGTATACCACAATAGGCCTTATGTCTTTTTTGTTAATTTTTTCTTTTTCTTCAAGCATCTCATCATTTTTAACATCTGTGTGATATAACTCTGCCCCAAAATCGTGATTAGGACTTCTTCGAATTTCATCATTTTTAACACACGTAGGATATAAGTCATTACCTTTAATTACAATTGTTTCAGCCACCTTTTTCAATGTACATGTCCTTGATCCAGAATATTCGGATAGAATAGCAGTGATAATGGCTTCTACACTCTCCTCTTCCGTATTCCCTTTAATGAGAGTCTCTTCTTTTTCATAAGTTAACGTCAAAGAGTTATGTTCTAATGTCCATGTAAATGGAATTAAAATAGCAAGCTCATAGTTTTGAAAATAAGCAGATTCATAGCCTGCTCCACTTTCATAGAGCATAAAAGTCCATGCACTATATTCATTAATCCCTTCATAAAGTCCGACGACATCAGATGTAGCAAGTCTATACTTTTCTCCTGAACAAGATAACATGAAAAGTATCCATACAACCATCGATAAAACAAACATTGCTCTTTTCATAGAAATTTGATTGTTAAAATAAAAAATATTATTAATGTAAAACCATCTACCTTTTCCCATACAGTGCGTGCATTTCTTCGACCATGTAATGAAGCTCGCCTCGTACCCATTCGGGCGAGAGAAGTTCGACTTCGGCACCATGCGAGAGGACTTCCTGAAAGAAGTCGTACGTCGGATAGAGCCGGTATTCGAAGACGGAATAGTCTGTATAGCGTTCCACTTCATTCTGCGAAGGGTGCAACGGCAACGAACGGAAATACTTGCGTTTGTTTCCCGCCTCGGAGACTTTCAGACGGATCGTTTCCACATCCAACTCTTCGGGGATGACAATCACCCCGAAAGCATCGGCAAAATATGTCTCCGCATCAAACGTGTCGGGGAAGAGGAACGATTCCCCCGTCGGTTCTATCCGTTTCATCCGGTCTAAGGCGTATGTACGTATTTGTCCGTTCTCCGGCTCGAATACCACCACATACCAGCGTTGCCGGCTTACTTTTACACAGTACGGATCGGCCAGAAATGTTCGGGGATGCTCACAATGAAAACTTTGATACGTCATTTGCAGACGCTTATCCGTCTGCATCGCCTCGATGATGGTCATCAGCAACTCATTGCCCGAAGGGATGCGCTCGAACAAGATGCGCGCTTTGAGCTTGCGACTCTCCTGAATGATGTTATTGACCGCAAACGAACTCAACAACCAGCTCTTGATATGATCTTTGCTGATGTCGTCCGTGTTTTCGATACGATACGTATAGCCGTTGCTCGCATTACAGATGATATTCAGGTCGAACGTCTCTTCGATAGCCCGCTTGTAATCGTCGAACGTACGCTTGGGTAACGGCCGGCCTTCGTCGTTCAGCGAACAGTTTTGCCACGCTTCCGCCAGCTCTTTATACGTGATGCCTCCCGTACGGTAGAGCCGGTCGATGATCCAGATGTATTTCCGAAATTGATGCTTTGCCATAGAATGATCATTATATTGATAAATCGCTTGTTATTGATTGTTTTTGTTGATCAGGCAGACCGTCAGTCGCACCATCAGGTCTTTCTCTTCGGCAGGACTGCATGCAATCATCAGCGTAAGCGCGACTAACGTATTGTCCGCGATCCGCTTGCTGCCATCGAATCGGTAGAGCAGTCCGTTGTGGTGCATAAACCACAGAAACAGCATCGCGGCAATGCGTTTGTTGCCATCGCTGAACGAATGGTTCTTTACCACCAGATAGAGCAGCATGGCTGCCTTCTCTTCGGCCGAGGGGTAAAGCTCTCGGCCGTCGAACGTCTGATAAATCTGCCCAATAGAGCTTCGGAACGACCCGTCTTTCTCGTTACCGAACAGCGGGCTGCCCCCAAACCGCTCTTTCAGGCTACGAATGGCTTCCATCGCCCCCTCGTACGTAGCGCGAAACCGAGGGAGACCGCTCACGGCCTCCACCTCGATTGTACGGTAGTCGTACTGATCCAACAGGTTCAACGCATAACTGTAATCCGCCACTACCTCATACAGCGAACGGCTCTCCGCACTAACTATTTGTTCTTTTTCAGTCATCTATATTCATTTATCTATTATATTTTGTCCTTATCGACACCGCAAAATTACATATAAGCTACGCAGAAAACCCGCAGAGGGGGAGAATGAAATTATTTATCATCTTTTACCCTATGGAGATATTTGTAGTCTTCCCAAACGATCTCGTATATTTTCTTTTGGATACATGCCATAACAAAAGGAATGGCAATAAGTAAAATCAAAAGAGATATTGAAATCCAACACATAGAAGGAGAATCCAGCAAACAATTCACCAATATCTTAAAATTTAATTTAGGTGTATAATCCTTACATAAAACCTCTTGAAGTACATGGCTTGATAAATCAAGTAAGAAAGAGAGTAAGCATGTAACCTCATAGAGCAGTGCTACCCCAAACATACTCTTTAAAAATGCAAACTGACTTTCTAATATATGAACATCATTGCGATAAGTATTTTTAGCCACAAAAGCATATGCTTCGTAATAAGCATCTTTAATATTCTTTTCTTTATTCTTTTCTTCTGCTTGCTTCTTTTTTTTATCTAAATAACGTATTTTCTTTAAGAAAAAACGGTCTTGACAGTTTGATAATAAGTATTCTTCATAATAGATTTTAAATTTTTCTATTGGTATGCTATCAAACACTTTTTCGAGTTCTTCGATAATGATATCTGGATCATTTCTGCAGAATGCTTTTATTACATTTGATTTATCCTTAAAAGGTTTCCATATATATTCCCATAACCACTCCATAAATTTACAATAAATAATCCCCACCAAATAGCTTGTGGCAGTAAAAAATACACCAATAATCCAAGGATTTATTCTGCTTTCATCTATCGTTAAATTATTTCCAAAAATTACATTACTTGCCCAAAAGATAATTAATGCCCCGGGTATCAACATCGCTAATATATCGTATAGCGATAGCTTAGAAGAAATAGAAGAATGCATGACAGTTTTCCTTATTGCACTAATTGAGACGCTTGTTGATTGGATGTAGATAAATTCTCTTTTATTTTATGTTCTATTTTTTCTTTTAATTCTCTACTGATTGTCGTTTTAGTTTGTTCCTCTGCTAATCGTCGCAATTTTTCTTTTACTTTTTTAAAGCCATTGATAAATGTAATAGCTTCGAGTGTTTCTTCTGTATTCTGAACAGCTAATGACAAACTTTCGAGGATGGCATTTTTTATTTCTCTACCGGAAAAACCTTCCGAAACTTCAGCCAATTGTAGACATAGCTCTTCCTTGTTTACATTTTCCGAAAGAGGCACTCTAGAAGGTATCATCAGATTTATAATTTGTTGCCGATTTTCCTTATTAGGTAGTTCAAAATAAATATGCTTTAAAATTCTTGATTCAAATGCTTTATCGTAATTTTTTGCTAGATTTGTGGCAAAGATAACAATGCCGTCAAAATCTTCAAGCAGAATTAGCATTTGACTTCTTAAAGAATTGATTGCCTGATCAGAGCTTGTGGAAACATTCTCGATTCGTTTACCAAGGAACGAATCAGCTTCATCAAAAAACAGGACAGCCTTCTCTTTGGTTGCTACTTCAAAAGCTTTTAGCAGATTCTTGGGGGCATCTCCTACATATTTAGATTCAACCTCTGCATAATTGACTGAAAGTATCTTTTTATTCAACTCCTTTGCAATAGCATGCGAAACCATTGTTTTACCAGTTCCGGGTGGACCGTAAAAATTCAGTATCAGTTTAGGCTTATCTTCTATTTCTGCAAATCCCCAATCGTCGTAGATTCGCTTATAGTTTTCTATTAGCGAAATTGAAAGCCTTATGTCTTCTTTAACCCCTGAGGGCATGATGACTCGTTCTAACGAATGTTTGGGTATTTGTGCCCTAAAGTTAGGCACATCTCCATTTCCCTTGTACTCATTCAGTTTTTCTATTAATTGCGCCTTACTTTCTTCATCCCTGCAAACAAAGAAGTTAAGCAGCATTTCTAACCCTTCCTCATTTTTTATTTTCTTTATTACATGCTTCAAATCATATTCTAAGTTATCCAACTTTTGAATCGATTTTTGAATAAAGATACTGGCTTGTTCTGTAAGAGGAATCTCTAAAAAACTACTGCTACTAATTTTTCTAGTATGTTTGAAGAAGTGCAGGTCATCCTGCACTTCTTTCGATTTTTGCATCAATAAATTATAAATATCTTCATTCTCTTTTGTCAAACTCATACGATCAAATATTTATTAATATTTTTATTTAACAAATTATCTAACTCAATATCAATTGATTCATATTCCAACTCATTACAAGCCAAAGTTTTTTTACCTTCCATTAAGCTGAGATAAGTGCGCCCTTGTGTATCACGGTGAATAGTGCTCTTTTTAAGTCCAATATCTACTTTACTAAATTTTCCTTTCTCAAAACTCTCTTTAATTTTTTCCCCACAATACCTTTCAAATTGTTTTTTCGCATTTTCTTCCAAAGTTTTACGGTTTAGCCGTTTTATTTTGATCTTTTCTACGATCAATGCTACTCCAACGGATCCGACAGCTCCGACAGAAACAGCACCCAATACCCCTAAAACTGCAGCCCCTCCTTTTACAACACATTTCATGTTTTCAGGTTGCATTAATCCTGTGGCAGCTTTAGTCAGAAGCTTCTGCGTATTTCTGTTCGAAACAATCAGGTTTATGATATCTAACCAGCTCATCCTATTCAAGAATTAACATATCCTTACCCCCAAAAGCTTCCGATAGATTACTATCTATACTTTTTGTTTCAACGACCACCATATAATCAGTCAAAACCGCTTCTCTCTTTGTGTTATAATAAGTTAAAACATAATACGAAAGTTCCGCATCCACTTGCTCTTGAAGCGAAATATTTAGCTTTTTCACATCTTCTTGGGTAGCCTTTAAAACGACTGGTGTACAACTCTCTTCAAGTGGAGTAATATTCTGCCGAAAATATTCATTTACATAAAACAATGTAAGTTTATCCATTGTCTTTTTTTCTATTGGTACAGTAACATTTCTTTTGCGCAAAAAATAAATTCCTGCTGTCACAATACCGGTTACTACAATTGCTGTAATGATATAATTTATTTGCATGACTGTATAAATATTAGGACATCCGGATATTATCACAAAGTGTATTTTATCCGGATATCTGGTTCTTATTTTTATTTATTCTAACACTAACATTTCTTTATTGCCAAATTGTTTCTTTGTTTCTGCATCTAGTTTTTCAAAACAAATGACTTCCGTAGCATCTGTAAGAATTTCTCCTGTGTCATGATCAAAGAATGTTTTGACAATATGTTCTCTTTCTTCTTTTAAGCCGGCATTATAAGTATTATAATTACCTGTCTTAATGTTTTCTTGTATCTTTAATGCAATTGGTAATGCATTGGGGTGCTTTTTAATGATCTTCTTGTATATCTCTTTAAACCAAGCGATTAAATCCTTGAAAAAATTCACAATCGCGATAAAAATTTTCACTAATTTGTCCCAAACTTTCCTAAGAAATTCTTTTATTGATTTTAACCAGTCCATATATTATAAATTTATCAACAACATATTTTTATTACCAAATGCTTTTTTTAATTCATCAGATTTCATATCGCAACGCACACAATAGACTTTATTCATATCAACAGCCTTTTTGTTACTATCAAGATGTTGTAGGAAAATCTCTAATTGATCATTTTTGTTTCTTCCTAAATCTAATGCGGCAACATAATAACTTTTCGGAGTCATTGTTTTACGGAGAATATCCTTCAACGTGTCCGCATCCAGCCTATCTGTACTAATTACTTCACAGAGAATATTTGTATTCTTTTTTACATGCTCAGAAAGACTATTAAGTGTTTCTGCTACGTCATCCCCGTATTTATCGATAAAATCTTGAAACATTCTCAGTTTCTCTTCAGTTAGTAGATCTTTTAAATGATAAATCACCGTTTTAAAATTCATATTCATTTTAACACATATTTAAATTAGTAATTTTTTTCTTCTTTCTCACAATGCCGGGGCGTGTTTGCCGTGATTGCTCCCTTTAGGATGGCGGGGACAGGGACTGATCACCATCGCTGCGATGGTAGGATACTCCTTTCCGCAATGCTTGCAGGTGTACTTTTTCTTTTCAGCTCCTTCGTAAAGTTTGTGCTTCCCTCGGTTAGACCCGTCCGGATAACGCGGACAAAGTCCGTTCGTCAGTTGTTGCACACTCGGATACCGCTTTCCGCAGTATTCACAATAAAAATTCTGTGTTCCCATACATTATATTATATATTAATCGGTTGTTATTTCATGTTACGGATAAACGTGGAGATGGCTACATGCCAATATCCGGTTGTAAATGCGGCCGAAGGATGGGTGATGGGTAACAGCCGCACGGTATGTCCGTCGCGGAGGTCGTATGCCCATGTCTCGATGCTGTCGCCCTCGGGCAAGATCAAGTCGTCGTGCTGTCTTCCGCGTTTAGGAAGGTTGTTATACAGCCGTTTACCCCATACCAATACGCCATCGGGTCGATAAGTCTCCAGCACTTCGAAAAGAGCCGCTTCGGAATCGGCAAATTCCTGTCGTGTCGGTTCTTTACGCGGCCCGGAGATCGGGCTTTGTACATAGTTATAAAAGAGAATCCGGTTCCACCATTGTTCTTTTTCGGCAAACGAGAGCGGCTTCCCGGCCAGCGCCCGCTCGAACTTCGTATACGTATTCATAAACTTTTCAGGCTCGCGATCAGGCTCGAACAGCAGGCGGATGATACGGTTGGTCATGCCGGATTCGACATCACACGGGTTGGCGCAGTAATGACTTTCGCCCAGCGCCATCATTCTTTTTCCTTCTATGCCCTTCGTGTATGCGCTGCCTACCCACGGGGCGAATCGTACGTTCTTCATCCTATTGTTTGTTTTGTTCTGAACTGTGACCGAAAGGCAAAAAAGAGAGGGACATGTCCCAGCTTCTGCTATTCACCCGGTTCGGTTCTGGAAAACCTTGGAGTCTGAATAAGTAAAAGCACAGTCCATGCCCCTTATGCAGGGTGCATCACATGCTTCGACAAATTATTCTCAGACTCCCTTGTTGAATTTTCCAGATTTAACCGGGTCTAATAATCGGTCTGCAAGTTTTGCAAAATATTTTCAGCGTCTTATTGTCGCATCTTTATCATTTTTTTACACTCGCGCAAAGTAAATGATTTTATTCTAACGCGACAAATAAATCGGCTGTTTTTTTTTGCATGGACTGTTTTTCTTCATCTTGACTCGTTCTTCCCACTTTCGCTTTGGGCTTTCAGTCTCTGTTCATTCATTTTTTATTCACATAAATTCCTCACTCTTTTTTTTAAAAATCAATGCAAAGGTAGGCGTGAGGTGCGCAGAAATACCGCAGAGGTCAATAAAAAAAAGAGTTTTTTGCGCAGCTACGCAAAAAGCGTCTTTCATTTATTCTATTGCGGAATGTTGGTTAAACGGATATTTTTACTATGTTTGCGTTTATGAAGCATTTAGAAGACATCTCCGAATTTCGCTCTTCGCCCGAGCTTGTGGAGAAGTTGTATGAACACAGCATCCTGAAGGTTTACAAGGCCGGCAGTGTCATTCTTCAGGAAAACGCCCACATTCGCTCTATCCCGATTGTGGTTAAGGGGGTTATGCGAGTGATTCGCACCGAAGAAGACGGCCGAGAGATCTTGCTCTACTACATCAAAGCGGGTGAAAGCTGTATCATGTCTTTTCTCGGCGGATTGCACAACGAAACAAGTAAGGTGAAAGTCGAGATTGAAGACGACGCCGAGATCCTTTTCTTACCGGTCGACAAGGTTTATCTTTTTATCAAAGAACATCCCGAATGGCTGAATTACATTTTCCGCTCCTACCACAAACGGTTTGAAGAACTTCTGGAGACGGTCAACGCGCTTGCTTTCAAAAAAGTGGACGAACGTCTATTAGCGCTCATTCACAAAAAAGCCGAACTGACCGGAAGCCATACCCTGCAGATCACACACGAACAGCTTGCCGGTGAACTGGGTACAGCCAGAGCTGTAGTATCAAGATTACTCAAACAGCTCGAAGAATCGGGCGTTGTACTTCTGGGGCGCAATAAAATCACGCTTATGTGACCAAAGTAGCTGTACGTTTTTATAGCCATGCCGATCTTTGCCTGCTCATAAGAGTAGAAATATGATGTATATCATCGGTTATTTGGCATCTGTTTTAATCGGTCTTTCACTGGGGCTTATCGGAGGTGGAGGGAGCATCCTGACCGTTCCCGTACTCGTGTACCTGCTCGGTGTAGACCCTGTGCTGGGTACCGCCTATTCGCTTTTTATCGTAGGAGCGACAAGCGCGGTAGGGAGTGTTTCATACTTTCGGCGATCGTTGGTCGACGTGCGTACGGCGATCGTCTTCGGCCTGCCGTCCATCGTCGCGGTTTTCCTGACCAGAGCTTATCTCGTTCCGGCTATTCACTCCGAAGTATTTTCCTCAGGAGACTTTGTGATCGATCGGAATATGCTCCTGATGGTACTGTTCGCCGTGTTGATGCTTACAGCATCGGTCAGCATGATTCGCCCGACAGGTAAACACAGGAATGAATCGACGAACAAACAGGAAGGTCGAAAATTTTCTTATCCGTTGATTCTCCTTGAGGGTATCGTGGTGGGAACACTCACGGGACTTGTGGGGGCGGGCGGAGGTTTTTTGATTATTCCGGCGTTGGTGCTCCTCGGGGGATTGCCCATGAAAAAGGCGATCGGTACTTCCCTCGTCATCATATCGGCCAAATCGCTTCTGGGTTTTCTCGGAGAGCATAATCCGGCATCTTTCGACTGGCTGCTTCTTCTCTCGGTTACGGGGCTGGCCATCGTCGGAATATTCATCGGGATGAGGCTCTCACGCTATATCGACGGGGCCAAACTTAAGCCGGCGTTCGGTTGGTTCGTCTTCATTATGGGGCTATATATCATCCTTAAAGAGACGATCTTCACATAAACAGGCCTTGTGTGACTAAAGTAGCTGTACAAGGCAAAAAAATCATTCATCTTTGCATCGTAAAATAAACATTAAAACATTCGATAAACTATGAAAGTAGAACAGATTTATACGGGCTGTTTAGCTCAAGGCGCATATTACATCACCTCTCATGGTGAGGCCGCCATCATCGATCCCCTGCGTGAGATCACGCCTTACCTCGATCGTCTGAAACGAGACGGGGTAAGACTTAAATATATTTTAGAGACTCACTTCCATGCTGATTTCGTGAGCGGACACCTCGACTTGAGCCGTGCCACAGGGGCGCCGATTGTTTACGGTCCTACAGCCCGGCCGGGATTTGATGCCATCGTCGCTGAAGACAATCAGGTTTTTGAATTGGGTAAAGCTAAAATCCGGGTACTTCACACACCGGGACATACCATGGAGAGTTCGTGTTTTCTCCTGATCGACGAAGATGGGCGTGAAACGGCTCTTTTCAGCGGCGATACCCTGTTCCTGGGGGATGTGGGTCGGCCGGACCTGGCACAGAAAGCCGCTAATTTGACTCAGGAGGAGTTAGCCGGTTTACTCTACGACAGTCTCTATACCAAAATCCTTCCTTTGTCGGACGACATCATCGTATATCCGGCTCATGGCGCGGGATCGGCTTGCGGAAAAAACATGATGAAAGAGACGATGGACAGTCTTGGTAATCAAAAAAAGGTAAATTATGCTCTTAATCAGCCCAGCAAAGAGGCTTTTGTGGCTTCTGTACTGGAAGGATTGCTTCCTCCCCCGGCTTACTTCGGAGGCAATGTTGCCATGAACAAGCTGGGATACGACAACATAGAGCACGTCATGGAGCGGGGAATGTCAGCGCTCTCGGTTGCTGATTTTGAAGCGCTGGCCGAAACATCCGATGCATTGGTGCTCGATGCAAGAGCTCCCGGCGTATTTGCCCAAGGTTTTATCCCCCGATCGATCAATATTGGCTTAGACGGTGATTTTGCGCCCTGGGTAGGTACGATGATTGTAGATGTGAAGCAGCCTTTGCTGCTCGTGACCGATCCCGGACGCGAGGAGGAAGCCATTACGAGATTAAGCCGTGTGGGATTTGATCACGTCCTGGGTTATTTGGAAGGTGGTTTCGATGCATGGAAAGCCTCCGGCAAAGAGACCGATGAGGTAAAACGTATCTCAGCCAATGAATTTGCCCGACAATTCTCTACAGAAGAGAGCCTTATCGTCGATGTGCGTAAAGAGAGCGAATATGCGGCGGAACATATCGAAGAAGCTTACAGCCGTCCGCTCGCGTATATCAATGACTGGATTCAGGACCTCCCTCGCGATCGGCATTTCTTCCTCCATTGTGCGGGAGGCTACCGCAGTATGATTGCTTCCAGCATTCTACTTGCGCGAGGCTATCGCAATTTCACGGACATTGAAGGTGGATTCGCCAGTATTGCCCAAACGGATGTTCCCAAAACAGATTTCGTATGTCAAAGCAAAGTTTCAAAAAAGTAATAGTAGTTGTATCTGTAATTATTGTATTTATTATGTTCGGATTATTTAAAAATCTTTTTTCACAGCCTGACGACCAAGCCCTTTCAGAAGCCATTCGTGGCGGGGCCTTTCTGGTAGACGTACGTACCACGGATGAATTTGCTTCCGGAAGCGTTGTCGGAGCTGTGAATATCCCATTGGACGAGATAGCCTCTCGTATCCATGAGTTCAAAAATAAGAAAACCATCATTGTCTTTTGTCGAAGTGGCAACAGAAGCGGTCAAGCGAAGAATATTCTTGAGCGTCACGGTTTCAGCAACGTCCTCAATGGAGGCACCTGGGGCCATGTTGCCTCTCTGAAGCGAGTGCAACAGTAGGTTCATCCCATTTCCCAACTTCTAAAGCAAATAACCAAAAGGAGGTGTATCATAATGCACGATGCACCTTCTTTTTTGTTCATCGCTATACAAATCGGTTCATTCTCTTTAAGCTGCAATATTTTGAAGATTTCTTTGATTTATGTGTTTCCAGCCCTTAAATAAAGCGGCAGTAAGCTCATAAAACAGCCTAATTAGCCAATCCATACCT
>NZ_JAUMYS010000009.1 GCF_030528505.1 Tannerella sp. | reverse complement strand
CTGCCGCTTTATTTAAGTGCTGGAAACACATAAATCAAAGAAATCTTCAAAATATTGCAGCTTAAAGATAATGAACCGATTTGTATAGCGATGAACAAAAAAGGAAGTGTATCGTGCATTATGACACACCTCCTTTTTGCATACCGAAAAAGTTTCTGAGATAATCAATTATTCTCCGGGCGCAGGGTACGCACGACGGTGCCCGTTTGCCACATCTCGCTTTCGCGGAGGGCTTTCAGCTCGGCTTCGAGTTTTTCGCGATAATCGGGTTGTGAATTGCTGTCGATGGAGCGCTGCGCTTCATTTCCGCTTGCTACTTCCTTGTACAGTTTTTCGAAGACGGGCTTGGTGGCGTCGTGGAAAGGGGTCATCCAGTCGAGTGCGCCGCGCTGGGCGGTGGTGGAGCAGTTGGCGTACATCCAGTCCATTCCTTTTTCGGCAAAAAGGGGCATGAGCGACTGGGTCAGTTCTTCGACCGTCTCGTTAAAGGCTTCCGAAGGGGTGTGACCGTTTTCGCGCAGCACCTCGTATTGTGCCAGCAGCAGCCCCTGAATGGCGCCCATCAGCGTGCCGCGCTCGCCGGTCAGGTCGGAATAGACTTCGCGCTTGAAGTCGGTTTCAAAAAGATAGCCCGATCCTACGCCGATGCCGAGTGCGATGACGCGCTCATACGCTTTGCCGGTAGCATCCTGGAAGATGGCGTAGGAGGAGTTGAGGCCGCGCCCTTCGAGGAACATGCGCCGGAGCGATGTGCCCGACCCTTTCGGAGCTACAAGAATCACGTCGATATTGGCCGGCGGGATAATGCCGGTGCGTTCTTTGTAGGTGATGCCGAAGCCGTGCGAGAAGTAAAGCGCCTTGCCGGCCGTCAGATGCGGCTTGATGCGCGGCCATACTTCAATCTGGGCTGCGTCGGAGAGCAGGTACTGAACGATGGTAGCGCGTGCGCACGCCTCTTCGATCTCGAAAAGCGTTTCGCCGGGTACCCACCCGTCGGCCACGGCTTTGTCCCACGTTTTGCCGCCTTTGCGCTGTCCTACAATCACGTTGAAACCGTTGTCGCGCAGGTTGAGCGACTGTCCCGGCCCTTGCACACCGTAACCGATCACGGCGATAGTTTCGTTCTTCAATACATCCTGAGCCTTGCTCAGCGGAAATTCGTTGCGGGTGACTACGTTTTCTTCTACCCCGCCAAAATTCATTTTTGCCATTGTTCTACGTTTTAAATTATTGCTGTGTATAGTTTCTTTCTTCCTGATCTCTTTCCCGCTCTTTTTCGCGTTTGAGCAACATATCGCTCAGTCGCTCGACGGGCGACTTGGTGATCGCAATTCGTCCGGAGCGAATAAACTGCAACACGCCGACCGTTTCGGCCAGCTCGTTGAAGAGCGCCTGGGTCTCGGCATAATGTCCCGCTTTGAGAAACACCACGCAGTCTTTCGAGATCTCCAGCACGCGGATGTTGTATTTGCGGATGAAATATTCGACCGAGCCGTGTTCCATGACTTTTTCCGTAGCCAGTTTGTACAGCGCCAGCTCCTGATGTACCAGTTCGCTGTCGGTGTTGTAGTACGACTTCAGGATGTCCACCCGTTTGTCGATCTGGCGTACCAGCTTTTTCATCGATTCGTCGCACGAGGCGTAGGCCGTGATCGTAAACTTATGGATCCCTTTGATGGCCGAGGGCGAGACCGACAGCGTCTCGATATTGATCTGCCGCCGTGTAAAGATGGAGGTAATCTGGTTGAGGACTCCCACCGTATTTTCGGAGAAGATGGTGATGGTGTATAATCTTTTTTCTTCCATACTGTTCTGTGTTTGTAGGCTGTGAACCGATTGTTTTATATTGTATGTCCGTTTCCGATCAGAATATCCGTTACGCATCCGCCGGCCGGTACCATGGGATAGACCATTCCTTTCGTTTCCACCACGACTTCGAGCAGATAGGCGCCCTTGTGGGCGAGCATTTCGGCGATGGCGCCGTCCAACTCTTGGCGCTCCGTAACCTTCCGCCCTTTGATGCCGTAGGCGTCGGCTATCTTGATGAAATCAGGGTTTTTGAGATGCGTCTCGGAGTAGCGCTCGTCGAAAAAGAGCTCCTGCCATTGGCGCACCATGCCCAGAAAGTTGTTGTTGAGCAGAATAATCTTTACGTCGATGTGGTGTTCCATGATGGCGCCCAGCTCTTCGATGGTCATCTGGAAGCCGCCGTCGCCCACGAAGATGCACACCGTCCGATCCGGCGCACCGTACTTGGCGCCGATGCCCGCCGGAAGTCCGAAACCCATCGTTCCCAGTCCGCCTGAGGTAACCATGCTTCGCGAGCGCGTATATTTGAAATAACGGGTCGCCATCATCTGATGTTGTCCCACGTCGGTTACACAAATGGCGCTATTGTGGGTGGCTTCCGTTACCTTATTCACGACTTCGCCCATTTTTATGGCGCCTCCGTTCCGGGGGAACAATTCTTCCTGAATCACGCAGTCGTATTCCTTTTCGGCATACGGCTTGAAACTCGACAACCACGCCTCGTGCGTTTGTTTTCCGAGCAGCTGCGTTACCATCGGAAGCGTCTGTCGGGCGTCGCCCAATACCTTGACGGTCGTTTTAACGTTCTTGTCCATCTCGGCCGGGTCGATGTCGAAATGAATCACCTGCGCCTGCTTGGCGTACGTTTTCAGATCGCCCGTAACGCGGTCGTCGAAACGCATGCCGATGGCGATAAGCACATCGCACTCGTTCGTTTTCATATTGGGCGCGATGTTCCCGTGCATCCCCAGCATGCCGCAATTGAGCGGATGGCCGGAAGGCATGGCCGACAGCCCGAGGATGGTCGACGCAAACGGGATACCGCCTTTTTCGAGAAACGCGCGCAGCTCTTCCTCGGCACGACCGAGCAGGACACCCTGCCCCACCAAGGCGAAAGGTTTTTGGGCTGCATTAATCAGTTCGGCCGCCTTCCGTATCTTTTCTTCTTCGGGATAGGGTACCGGCTGATAGCTGCGGAGGAAGTCGGTCTTCCGATACGAAAAAGGGCATCGGTTGATCTGTGCGTCTTTGGCGATATCGAGTACCACAGGCCCCGGCCGGCCGCTCGACGCAATGTAGAAGGCCCGCGCTACCGCCCACGGAATATCTTCCGCCCTCCGTATCTGGTAGTTCCATTTCGTGATGGGCAGCGTGACACCAATCACGTCGGCCTCCTGAAAGGCATCGGTACCCAGCAGTCCCGACGCCACTTGTCCGGAAATGACGACCAGCGGGGTGCTGTCCATCATGGCATCGGTAATGCCCGTGATGGCGTTCGTAGCGCCCGGCCCCGATGTAACGAGCGCCACGCCCGTTTTCTGCGATACGCGCGCATAGCCTTGTGCCGCATGTACGGCGCCCTGCTCGTGGCGTACCAGAATATGTTTGATCTCTTTTTTATGGTCGTACAAGGCGTCGAAAACGGGCATGATGGCTCCGCCCGGGTATCCGAACATCACCTCGACGCCTTCGGCAATCAGGGAGCGAATCAGCGCTTCGCTGCCCGAAAGAACCTCCGTCTCTGCCGGGGGGGATGGAATGATTGATTCCGAATGATTTGCTTTGCTCATATTTGTTTGTTTTCAGATGATTATACTATGCTTTGTCGTGTTTGAGGATTCTCACGGCGCCCAGATCGGCCGAGCTTACGAAATGCGCATACATCTGCAGCGCTTTGGAGACGCTTCTGTTGCGCTTCGGCTGGAAATCTTCCTGTGCGCGCCGTTTTTCCAGTTCGGTTTCCGACAAGCGCACGTCGATGATGCGACGGGGGATATCTATGTCGATGATGTCGCCATCGCGTACGAGTCCGATCGCGCCTCCGGCCGCCGCCTCCGGCGAGATATGTCCAATGGACAATCCGGAGGTGCCGCCCGAGAAACGTCCGTCGGTAATCAGGGCGCACGCTTTGCCGAGGTGCCGGGCTTTGATGTAGGAGGTCGGATAGAGCATCTCCTGCATGCCCGGGCCGCCCTTCGGACCTTCGTACACGATCACGACCACATCGCCCGCCTGCACCTTACCGTTCAGGATGCCTTCGCAGGCCTCTTCCTGCGAATGAAAGACCCGCGCCGTTCCGCTGAACCTCCAGATGCTCTCGTCCACACCGGCGGTTTTCACCACGCAACCGTTGCGGGCAATGTTGCCTTTGAGGATTGCCAGTCCGCCGTCTTTGGTGTAGGCGTGCGCCATGTCGCGGATGCAGCCGTTGCTGCGATCGGTATCGAGCGTCGCGAACCGTGCGTGTTGCGACCCCATCACCAGGTTCCGGCGGTTTCCGGGGGCCGACGAATAGATTGCGTGCGCCTCTTCCGACGGATGATTCTTCCGAATGTCGTATCGCCTGATGGCTTCGGCCAGGGTCGTGCCGTCGGCGCGATGTACGGACGTATCGACCAATCCGCCTTTTGCCAGTTCGTTCATGATGCCGAGGATGCCACCCGCGCGGTTTACGTCCTGAATATGGTATTTCTTCGTGTTGGGAGCTACTTTGCAGAGGCAGGGCACGCGGCGCGACAGCATGTCGATGTCGTCCATCGAGAAATCGATTTGTGCCTCCTGCGCAATGGCCAGCAGGTGCAGGATCGTATTCGTCGAGCCGCCCATGGCGATATCGAGCGTCATGGCGTTGAGGAAGGCCTGCCGTGTAGCGATGCTGCGGGGCAGCACGCTCTCGTCGCCGTCGAAATAGTAGCGGTTGGCATTTTCCACAATTTGGCGAGCGGCTTTCACAAACAACGCCTTGCGGTTGGCGTGCGTGGCGACGATCGTTCCGTTGCCGGGCAACGCCAGCCCGATGGCTTCGTTCAGGCAGTTCATGGAGTTGGCGGTGAACATGCCCGAGCAGGAGCCACACGTAGGACAAGCCAACCGTTCGAGTTCCGCCACCCGTTCGTCGGAAACGGAGACATCGGCCGATTCGATCATCGCGTCCACCAGATCCACCTGTTCGTCGCCGATCTTACCGGCCTCCATCGGTCCGCCCGACACGAAGATGGCCGGGATATTCAGCCGCATCGCAGCCATAAGCATGCCGGGGGTGATTTTGTCGCAGTTGCTGATGCAGACCATCGCGTCGGCTTTGTGGGCGTTCACCATATACTCTACCGAGTCGGCAATCAGGTCGCGCGAAGGAAGGGAGTAAAGCATCCCGTCGTGCCCCATGGCAATGCCGTCGTCGATGGCTATCGTATTGAATTCGGCCGCAAAACAGCCCAGTTGCTCGATTTCGGTTTTTACCCACTGCCCGACTTCGTGCAGATGCACGTGTCCGGGCACGAACTGCGTAAACGAGTTGACTACCGCGATGATGGGCTTGCCCATCTGTTCGCGTGTCATGCCGTTGGCGTGCCACAAGGCGCGCGCGCCGGCCATGCGGCGTCCCTGCGTAGAGGTGGCGCTGTTCAGTTGTTTATTCATGCCTCTTCTGCGATGTATCGGGTTATCCACTCGCCTACCTCGCTTGTGGTGTAGGCTTTTCCGCCGTCGGCAATGTCTTCGGTTACGATGCCCGCACCGATGGACGCGTTTACCGCGCGACGGATCACCGCGCCTTCCTCCATCCGGTCGAAACCGTATTCGAACATGAGCGCGGCCGAGAGAATCATGGCCAGCGGATTGGCGATGTTCTTGCCTGCCGCCTGCGGATACGACCCGTGAATCGGTTCGAAGAGCGACGTGTGCAGTCCGATCGAAGCCGAAGGCAACAGCCCGAGCGATCCGGTGATGACCGAGGCCTCATCGGTGAGGATATCGCCGAAAAGGTTTTCGGTAACGAGCACGTCGAAACTCTTCGGCCACTGGATGATGCGCATGGCGGCATTGTCCACGAAGAGGTAATCGGTTTCGATGTCGGGGTACTGCGGGGCGATCTCTTGCGCGATTTGCCGCCACAGGCGGGACGTAGCGATCACGTTCGCCTTATCCACCACGGTTACTTTCCTGCGCCGCTGGGCGGCAAATTTGTAGGCCAGATGCAGGATGCGTTCTACCTCTTCGCGGGTGTAAACGCACGTGTCGTAGGCCGTATTGCCGTCTTCGCTCCGTCCCTGCGGACGACCGAAGTACATGCCGCCGGTAAGCTCGCGGATGCATACGAAATCGGCTCCGGACACGAGGTCGGCGCGGAGCGGCGATTTGTGCACCAGCGAAGGGAAAGTCATCACGGGGCGGATGTTTCCGTACAGTCCCAACTGCTTGCGCATGCGAAGCAAACCCTGCTCGGGACGTACCTTGGCGTTGGGATCGTTGTCGAATTTGGGATGGCCGATCGCCCCGAAAAGCACTGCGTCGGACTCCATGCACAGCGCATGCGTCTCTAGCGGATAGGGGTCGCCCACGGCATCGATGGCACATGCGCCTGCAAGAGCCTCCCGATACGATAATTGATGCCCGAACAGGTCGCAAACGGCCTGCGTTACGTGCAACGCCTGCGCCATGATTTCGGGGCCTATGCCGTCGCCGGCTAATACTGCTATATTGATTTTCATTGTGTTATAGAATTGCTGATATCTGATTTTTTTACTTCTTATTATTTCCGTTTTTTCTCCCTACGGCAACAGCATATAGTTGATGGCAGGGATATTGCCTTTCTCAATCATGTTGAGCATCTTCATGGTCGCTTTGATGGCCGCAGCCGTCTGATCAACGTCCAGCCCTCTTGTTTTGAAAACTTTTCCGTCGAACTTCCAAGTGATAATCGTTTGCACGTAAGCATTCGTCTTTCCGCCCGGAGGGATGACTACCACATAATCGAGCAGCTCAGGCGTCGGCTTGTCGAGCTTCTTGTAAATCTTGTACATGGCTTTTGAAAACGCGTGATATTGCCCTTCGCCCGCGGCCGACTGTTCGTAGACCTGCCCTCCGATGGAGAGTTTCACGGTGGCCGTAGGACGCATCCCTTCGGTAAGCATCAGCGAATAGTTGAGTATCTCGATGCTCTGATTCTCAACTCCGTTTTTCAGGATGTCGGAGATGATGTAGGGCAACTCGTCGGGGCTGACCAGTTCTTTCTTATCACCCAATTCGATGATGTGGGCGGTTATTTTTTTCGCCGCGTCGTCGTCCACCTCGATGCCCAAGGCTTCAAGGTTCTTGAGGATATTGGCCTTGCCCGAATTCTTTCCCAGCGCATATTCGCGCGAACGTCCGAAGCGCTCCGGCGCCAGATCGTTGAAATAGAGGTTTTTCTTTTTGTCGCCGTCGGCATGCACGCCGGCAACCTGCGTGAACACGTTGTCGCCGATGACCGGTTTGTTGTTCGGAATGCGCACGCCGGAATAGCTCTCCACCACTTTGCTCACGCCGTAGAGTTTGTCTTCGGCAATGTTCGTTTTGAGTTTCAACTGGTCGTGGATCAGTGCCGTTACGCTGGTAATCGGCGCATTTCCGGCGCGTTCGCCCAAACCGTTCACGGTTACATGCACGCCGTGCACACCGGCTTTCACCGCTTCGAAAACGTTGGCCACCGCCAGATCGTAATCGTTGTGGGCATGAAAATCGAAGTGCAGATCGAGATAGCGGTTCACCATCGTTTCACAGAACTCTTTTGTCTCCGACGGATTTAAGACGCCCAGGGTGTCGGGCAGCATATATCGGGCGATGGGCTGGTGGCGGAGCTCGTCCATCATTTCGAAGACGTAGGCTTGCGAGTCGCGCATCCCGTTCGACCAGTCTTCAAGGTAGATGTTTACGGTCATGTCGCGGCTTTTGGCATCGGCAATGACCGATGTGATATCGGCCAGATGCTCCTTGACGGTCTTCCGGAGTTGATGCCTGCAATGATTCTCAGAGCCTTTGCAGAGGAGGTTCACTACCTTGCATCCGGCAGTGGCGATCCAGTCGAGAGAGGCACTTCCGTCTACGAACCCGAGAATTTCAATCCGGTCGAGCTGTCCGTTTTTCTTTGCCCATTGGGCGATTTTTTGCACCGACGCGAATTCCCCCTCCGAGACGCGCGCCGAGGCAATTTCTACCCGGTCGACGCGGAGCTCTTCGAGGAGCAGACGAACGATGCTCACTTTCTCTTCGGCCGCGAACGAGACGCCCGAGGTCTGCTCGCCGTCGCGCAGCGTGGTGTCCATGATTTCGATTCTCCTCGACGAGAATTCGAAAGGTTGTGAATGATTCATTGTTGTCATTGTTTTTATGCTTATTCGTCAGGATTGCGAATGTTTCAATAATTTATCGGGTTGTCCGACATGATAAAAGAGAGGCATGATGGCTCAACCCCTGTTTTTTTGTTACGGTTCTCTTTACCGACAGAAAACGGTGTACTCCAAACTCCTTCCATCGTTTTAAAATTTATAAGCTTTCCTTTCCCACTCTTCCGTCAACGATTGGTTGCTTAACAGGAAATCGATGTCGTCGAGTCCTTTCAGCAGACACTCCTTTTTATACGAGTTGATCTCGAACGATTCCGACGTGCCGGTCTCGTTGTTCTGGATGGTTTGCTCCTCTAGATTGACCGTAACCGTTGCTTTCGGGTTGTTGTGGATCGACGCGAAGAGTTCGCTCAGGAAGCCTTCGCTCGTTACCACCGGCAGAATGCCGTTGTTGAGCGCGTTGTTCCGGAAAATATCGGCGAAGAAACTCGATACGACGACCTTGAATCCGTAACCCGCAATAGCCCATGCGGCATGTTCGCGGCTGCTGCCGCTTCCGAAGTTCTTGCCCGCCACCAGCACCTGACCGGAATAGGTGGGATTGTTGAGTACGAAGTCGGACTTCGGGCTACCGTCTTTGTGGTAACGCCAGTCGGCGAACAGGTTGTTGCCGAAACCTTCGCGCGTGGTCGCTTTCAGGAAGCGCGCCGGGATAATCTGGTCTGTGTCCACGTTCTCGATGGGAAGCGGAACACAGGTGGATGTAAGTGTTTGAAATTTGTCCATGAGTCTTGTTTGAACGCAAATTGCACAAAAAACGCAAATTCACGCAAGTCCTTTTTTGTATTATAAAAATTTTCTCTGATTTGAATATACTTTCCTTTTAAAAGTGGCTTTACGGCCGAAATTCAGCAAACAACCAACTTCTATTTCTGTTGCCTTCAGATAATTGATTAATTGAGCTTCGTGTGCCGGATCAATGTTCTCGCACGTTTTTAGTTCGAGTATGATGCAGTCTTCAACCAATAGATCGGCAAAATAATCTCCTACCACACGTCCGTCGTGGTACACTTTTATGTTTTTCTCCACTTCGCATTTCAGTCCTAAATCGGTCAATGCAAAATACATCGCATTCTTATAGACTCTCTCAAGAAAGCCGTATCCTAAGTCGTTGTAAACACGATAGAATTGGGTGATAATAATGTTTACGAGTTCTTTAGGAACCGAAGCAGGAGCGTTCTCTTGTGTTACCATGTTGCGGAAATTTGTGTTATTCGCGTAATTTGCGTTCTTTTTACGGGTTGGTTATTTTCCCTGTAACTGCCGCGGCGGCCGCTACCAGCGGGCCGGCCAGAATGGTACGCGCTCCCGGGCCCTGACGTCCTTCGAAGTTCCGGTTCGAGGTAGATACCGCATATTTGCCGGCGGGCACTTTGTCGTCGTTCATCGCCAGACAGGCTGAACAGCCGGGCTGACGAAGTTCGAATCCGGCTTCTTCGAGGATCCGGTCCAGCCCTTCGGCCTCGATCCGTTTGCGTACCTGCCAGCTTCCGGGCACGAGCCACGCCGTTACGTGATCGGCCTTGCGCTTCCCTTTCACATAATGTGCAAATACTCGAAAATCTTCGATGCGGCCGTTGGTACAACTGCCCAGAAACACGTAATCGATGCTTTTCCCTTCCAGCTTTTCGCCGGGAACGAAACCCATGTATTCGAGTGACTTTGCGAACGATATTTTTCCCGCCTCGTCGATCTCCTCCATCTGCGGGATGGCGCCGTCGACAGGCATGCCCATGCCGGGGTTGGTTCCGTAGGTGATCATCGGGCGGAGGTTCGACACGTCGAAAGAGACCTCTTTGTCGAATACCGCGTCGGCATCGGTTTTCAGCGTTTTCCAATAGGCCAACGCCTGTTCCCACTTCTCGCCCTTGGGAGCGAACTCGCGCCCTTTCAAATAGGAGAAGGTCGTTTCGTCGGGAGCGATCAGCCCGCCCCGGGCACCCATCTCGATGCTCAGGTTGCAAAGCGTCATCCGCTCCTCCATGGTGAGGTTGCGAACGGCCTCGCCGGCGTATTCCACGAAGTAGCCGGTCGCACCGCCTGTGGTGAGCTGCGAAATCATATAGAGCGCCATATCTTTGGCTCCCACGTTCTTGCCCAGCTTACCCTCGAAATTCACACGCATCGTCTTCGGTCGTGTCTGCAAGATGCATTGCGAGGCCAGCACCATCTCCACCTCGCTCGTGCCGATGCCGAAAGCAATGGCGCCGAAAGCCCCGTGCGTAGAGGTATGGCTGTCGCCGCAGACAATTGTCATGCCCGGCTGAGTGTAGCCGTTTTCGGGGCCTACCACGTGAACGATGCCGTTTTTGGGATTGTTCAGGCCGTAATAGGTTAGTCCGAAATCCTGTGCGTTTTTGGCAAGCGTCTCGACCTGAAAACGCGAAATCTCGTCGCGAATGGGTTGGTCCTGTCCCACGGTAGGGATGTTGTGATCGGCCGTGAGGGTCGTCTGTTCGGGACGGAATACTTTCAGTCCGCGCGCACGAAGCCCCGCAAAGGCTTGCGGACTGGTTACCTCGTGGCACAGATGACGGTCTATGTAGAGTTGGGTAGGCCCCTCTTGTACCGTGGTAACGACGTGAGCGTCCCATATTTTATCGAACAAGGTCGCCCCCTTCTGTCCGGTCGAGGGCTTCGAACTGTTTGCCTGTGATGTATGATTTGTCATTTTCTGTTTTTGTCGTTGTTATTTAATAAACTATTGTTGTCGTATTCTTTTTCGGGGGGCTATTCCACGAACTTGTTCACCGCATCGATAAAGGCTTCGACCGATGCCGAAACGATGTCGGTATTGGCCGAAAAGCCGTAGTACAGCATGCCATTGTGTGCTACCTGCATGTGCACTTTTCCTACGTCGTCGCTTCCGCGGTTGATGGCCTGAATCAGGAACTCCTGAATCACCGTTTCGCGGCTGATAACCTTTTTAACCGCTTTGATAGCCGCATCGACCGGGCCGTTCCCGGTGGCAGAGGCCTCGAAGTGTTCGCCGGCGATGTTCAACCCGATGCTCGCCACATGGCGCAGCCCTATGCCGCAAGTAACTTGCAGGTAGTCGATCTTGATGCGACTCGTTCTCGATTCTTTGCCGACCAGCGCCAGCACGTCTTCGTCTTTGATGTCTTTTTTCCGGTCGGCCAGCGCGAGGAACTTCTGGTACACGTCGTCAAGTTTGCCGTTATCGAGGTTGACGCCCAGCAGGCTCAGGCGGTTTTTCAACGCTGCCCGGCCGCTTCTTGCCGTCAGGACGATGGCGTTGTCGTCGATGCCTACCTCTTTGGGGTCGATAATTTCGTAGGTATCCGTATTTTTGAGCACGCCGTCCTGATGGATGCCCGACGAGTGTGCGAAAGCGTTCCGCCCCACAATCGCCTTGTTGGGCTGTACCGGCATGTTCATCAGAGCCGAGACAAGGCGGCTCGTCGAATAAATCTTGGTCGTATTGATGTTCGTCTCGAATCCCAGCTCTTTATGGCTTTTGAGTGCCATCACCACCTCTTCGAGCGAGGTGTTTCCGGCGCGTTCGCCGATGCCGTTCACAGTTACTTCCACCTGCCGCGCGCCGTTGAGCACCCCCGCAAGGGTGTTGGCGGTAGCCATGCCCAGATCCTGATGGCAATGGGTGGAGAGGATGGCCCCTTTCAAATCGACGTGATCGACGAGGTACTTTATTTTGGCGCCGTACTGGTGCGGGAAACAGTAGCCCGTAGTGTCGGGGATGTTGATCACGGTTGCCCCTGCGTTCACCACCGCCTGTACCACCCGCGCGAGGTATTCGTTGTCGGTACGGCCGGCGTCCTCGGCGTAAAACTCCACGTCGTCCACAAAACGGCGGGCATACTTCACCGCTTTCACTGCACGTTCGACGATCTCCTCGCGGTTGGAATTGAATTTGTGCTTGATGTGCGAGTCCGACGTGCCGATGCCGGTGTGGATACGCTTCCGTTTGGCGTATTTCAGTGATTCGGCGGCCACCTCGATGTCTTTCTCCACGGCGCGGGTAAGCGCACAGATGACCGGCCAGGTAACTGCCTTCGAAATTTCAACGATCGAGTTAAAATCGCCCGGGCTCGACACGGGAAATCCCGCTTCGATCACATCGACACCCAATAACTCAAGTTTTTTTGCCACCTCGATTTTCTCTATCGTGTTCAACTGACATCCGGGCACCTGTTCGCCGTCGCGTAAGGTAGTGTCGAAAACATAAATCCGTTCCATAATTAAAGAATATTCTTCATTTTTGTTTTAAAAAAAAGCCTTTCCCACCACTGGTGAGAAAGGCTATCTTTTTATGCTGCTTATATCTTTTTCAGTTACCGATATTCCAATCCCACCCTCCGGAGCCTTCCAGAAGCTGAATAGAAATAATAAGAATACCGATAATGTTATTGTACATAATTGTTGTTCGAATTTTAATAACGGTTGCAAAGTAAAAGAAAAAAGATGTAATTGCAAAATATTTGCACGATTTAATGCTGGAAAAATATCGAATTCCTTTCTTTTCTTCTTTCCGCACCTTCCGGTTTTCTTCTTCCTGCATGCTTCAGGAGTAGCCTTCGAAAATTTGCATTTTCAGACACTTCCTTTCACAAAAGATCGTATCTTTGTAGACGTCAAGACCGGTCATTTTCATGCGTGTGAAATTAAGTAGGAATACTTACGGATGAACGCTTGGGCAAACGGCTCTATATATATGTATAGACAGTGGTCTTCACTTTTATTTTTACAGGGCTGTGTGTGAATTGAAAATTATCATGTAGATTTGCACCGGTCGCAAGGATAGGCAATGCTTACGGATAGACAACGAAACATACTCCAAAGCAACCCTCTTCTCTGCTGATATGATTCGAAGTAAACATGAATATAAACGGAAGATGAAAAAGCTGGCTTTAATTCAAAACGATCTTTGGCTGAAGCCTTACTCGGATGCCATAGAAGGACGTTATCGTCGTGTTATCGAGAAAGAAAAGCAATTAACCGAGGGTGGCCGACAAACGCTCGCCGAGTTCGCTTCGGGCTATCTGTATTTCGGATTGCACCGTACAGCGGAAGGATGGGTGTTTCGTGAATGGGCGCCGAATGCCACAGCCATCTATCTGATAGGAACATTTAACGGCTGGGAAAAGAACGAGAGTTATCGTCTGCAACCTCTCGACAATGGCAACTGGGAGATCTCTTTACCGGCCACTGCGCTTTATCACGGAGATTTGTACAAACTGCTGATCGAGTGGAACGGAGGCTGTGGAGAGCGTATCCCCGCATGGTGCCGCCGGGTAGTGCAGGATGAGCAGACCAAAATCTTCTCGGCGCAAGTCTGGGCTCCTGAAGAACCGTATCAATTCGAAGTAAAGACATTTCGGCCGGACACATCGCCATTGCTGATTTATGAATGTCATATCGGTATGGCTTCGGAAGAGGAGAAGATCGGTACATACGAAGAGTTTCGCACACACGTTCTGCCGCGTATCGTAAAGGATAGCTATAATGCCATTCAGATCATGGCTATACAGGAGCATCCGTATTACGGATCGTTCGGGTATCATGTGAGCAATTTCTTCGCTCCTTCATCGCGGTTCGGTACGCCCGACGAGTTGAAACATCTTATCGATGATGCTCATCGGATGGGGCTGACGGTGATCATGGATATCGTGCACAGTCATGCCGTGAAAAATGAAACGGAAGGGCTCGGACGGTTCGACGGTTCGTATCATCAGTACTTCCATACCGGCGCCCGGCGCGAGCATCAGGCATGGGACTCCCTCTGCTTCGATTACGGGAAGGATGAGGTCTTGCATTTCCTGCTGTCGAACTGCAAATACTGGCTGGATGAATACCGTTTCGATGGTTTTCGTTTCGACGGCGTTACGTCGATGCTTTATTACAGCCACGGGCTGGGTGAGGATTTCTTAAGCTACGGCGACTATTACAACGGTCATCAGGATGATGACGCGATAACATACCTGACGTTAGCGAACAAACTGATACACGAGGTCAATCCGCATGCCGTGACGATTGCGGAGGAAGTCAGCGGTATGCCGGGGCTGGCCGTTAAAGTAGCTGAAGGCGGCTATGGATTCGATTACCGCATGGCGATGAATATTCCGGACTTCTGGATCAAAATACTGAAAGAGAAAAAAGACGAAGACTGGCATCCTTCGGCCATCTGGTGGGAGACCACGAACCGGCGGGCCGATGAGAAGACCATCAGCTATGCCGAGAGTCACGATCAGGCGCTTGTGGGTGATAAGACGATTATATTCAGATTGATCGATGCCGATATGTATTGGCACATGCAGGCGGACGACCGGCACTTTATGGTCGAGCGCGGACTGGCGCTTCATAAAATGATCCGGCTCGTGACGGCCACGACCATCAACGGCGGCTATCTGAATTTTATGGGTAACGAGTTCGGACATCCCGAATGGATCGATTTCCCGCGCGAAGGCAACGGCTGGTCGTACAAGTATGCTCGCCGACAGTGGAGTCTGGTCGATGATCCGAACCTGAAATATCGCTTCTTGGGCGACTTTGACCGTGAGATGCTTGCGTTAATCCGCAGTGTAAAAGATTTTCAAGCGCTGCCCGTGCAGAAGGTGTGGGATAACGACGGCGATCAGGTGCTGGCCTACATGCGTGGAGATTACGTGTTTGTCTTCAACTTCAGTCCTGCGCAGTCGTTTACCGATTATGGGCTCCTGACTCCTCCGGGCAGCTATCGTACGGTGTTGAACACGGATGACTTCCGCTTCGGAGGGAACGGGCTGACGGACGATACCGTCGAACATCTGACGCAGTACGATCCGCTCTATGAGAAGGAATATAAAGGCTGGCTGAAACTGTATCTCCCGGCACGCACCGCTATGGTATTGAAACGGCTGCCTGAACTTCGCTCATTATCGGTCGAACAAGGAGAGATGGCGAAAAGACGGGTACAGAAAAAAACGACGCCACGAAAAGGGAAAGAATAACGTCATGTAAAAAGAGATGAATAATTTACTTAAACATGTACGATCAATGAAAACAAAAGATTTATTAGGCCTCGTTTGCTTGTTGGCCGTTATCGGGCTATCCGGTTGCGGGAGTGACGAGTTTGCAGAAAGAAACGCGTATCAGAACAGCCGTAGCAAGTGGGCTGACTTGAAGAAAGCGAAAGGGAATTCGTATGTTTATCGAGTATGCCGTTCTTCGTGGACGGGATGGTCGAGCTATACGGATATACAAGTGGAAAACGGAGCGGTTACGGCGCGCAGCTTCTATAAAGTGGTTCCGTTGCAGAATGCAGACGGCTCTTTCCGTTACAAAAAGGAAGGAGGTCTTCTCTGCGACACCACATGCGTCTACACCGAATCCGTCAACGATATCGGAACACACGAGCAGGGGGACAAGCCGTTGACGATGGACGAACTTTATGAAGTATACGGAAAGTATTTGATGGTAGACAGAAAACAGAACACGCTGTATTTTGAAACAGATACCGAGGGCGTTTTGAAACTGTGCGGGTATGTGCCGAATACGTGCACAGACGACTGTTTTAGAGGAATCCATATTGAATCATTCCGTTGGCTGAAAAAGTAGATTAGCATTCCTCCTTCGGGGGTGGAAGCTGTCGAAGGAGGGAGATAAACAAATAAACAGAACAATCAAACAACAAACAAAACAATGTATCCATATTTATTTCAACCGATTTTAAAAGAAATCATCTGGGGAGGGACCGATATCCGTCCGTTCAAAGGCATGGCTCCTACGCAGGAAAAGATAGGGGAGAGTTGGGAACTGTCGCATGTTGACGGTGATTTTTCCGTTGTAGCGAATGGCGCCGACAAAGGAAAAACCATCGACGAATTGATTCGCGAGTATGGCGAAAGTCTGCTGGGCAGTCACGTAATAAAGCGGTTTGGCACACGCTTTCCGCTGCTCATCAAGTTTATCGATGCGCGGGACGATCTCTCCATTCAGGTACACCCGGACGATACACTGGCCCAAAAACGTCATCAGTCGTTCGGGAAAACGGAGATGTGGTATGTGATTAAGGCCGCGCCGGACGCCTCCCTGTATTGTGGCTTCTCGCAACCGGTCGATGCGAATGAATATGTGCGACGTGTCGAAGACAACAGCATCATGGAGGTGCTCCAACGTTACGACGTGACTGCGGGCGACGTCTTCTTCCTGCCTGCCGGACGCGTGCATGCCATCGGCGCCGGATGCTTCATCGCCGAGATCCAGCAAACCAGCAATATCACCTACCGCATCTACGACTATAACCGCAAAGATGCCGAGGGCAAAGGACGCGAATTGCACACCGAGCTGGCCAAAGACGCGATCGACTATACGCTGCAATCCGACTATCGGACGCATTATACGCCGGAGCCCGGCGCTGCCGTCGAGTTGGTGCAATGCCCGTACTTCACCACCCGTTTGCTGGAAACGCAAACGCCTATGACACGCGACTATGCCACGCTCGATTCGTTTGTCGTTTATATCTGCATGGCCGGTTCGGTCGAACTGCGTGACGATAACGGCAACGAACTGACTCTTTCGCAGGGACAGACCGTGCTCTTTCCCGCAACCACACAATCGGTTACCCTAAAGCCCGCTCCGCAGGCCAAATTGCTGGAAACCTATATCGCGTAAACGAGCGCAACCGTTGCCTAAGGAAAGGACGGCTTTGCACATAAGGGAAAGCGTCCTCTACAGGTAAGGGAAAGGCGAAGGTGCTTTCCGAGACAATAAGATAAGTGAAAACAGCGTTATAGGAGACGATAACCGGTAAAGACAGATGAACAACATATCGATACGTTCGCTAAACAAACGTTATCCGAACGGTACCCATGCCTTGAAAGACGTCAACATGGATATACCGACGGGCATGTTCGGTCTGCTGGGGCCTAACGGGGCCGGCAAATCGACGCTGATGCGTATCCTCGTGGCGCTGATGGAGCCTACGTCGGGCGAGGTGAATGTGTTCGGTTACGACTTGCGTAAGCAGCGCCGGGAAGTACGCCGGATTCTCGGTTATCTGCCGCAAGACTTCCGTTTCTTTGCGAAATACAAGACGCATGAGTTCCTTGACTATGCGGCTCGTCTGTCGGGGATGAACAGCCGGCGGGAGCGCCGGCAAGCCGTCGATGCCATGCTGGAGAGCGTCGGGCTGTTCGATGTCAGGGAGCGTTATGCCAATAAACTGTCCGGCGGTATGAAACGTCGGCTGGGCATTGCGCAGGCGTTGATACATCGCCCCAGACTGATCATCGTCGATGAACCGACCACAGGATTGGATCCCGAGGAGCGCATTCGTTTCCGTAATCTGCTGGCCGAAGTGGGCAAGCAGGACGTGACGATCATTTTGTCGACCCATATCGTCGGCGACATATCGAGTACATGCAACTGTATGGCGCTGATGAACAAAGGCGAGGTGGCGTTTTTCGGATCGCCCCGGGAAATGCTGCAAGAAGCCGAGGGGAAGGTGTGGCGGATGCATATCAGCAGTGATGAGATGCCCGTTGTCGATGCGAAATACCCTGTGATATCGACCATTCCGTCCGGTACGGGGTGGGAAGTACAGGTAGTAGCCGACGAGATCGAAGGGTATGATGCCGAGCCGTATCCTCCCAATTTGGAGCATGCTTACGTATATTATATGGAGAACAAGTTGAATCGGTGGATGAACGATTGATTTAACCGAAGAAACACAAATTAACCATTCATAGAACACGAATCAATATGTCGGTATGGAATAATATACGGTCTGTCGCCAAGTACGAACGCAAGCTGTTGCTCCGTACGTGGTTCTATCGTGTCTTCTTGGTGCTTGCCGTGTTGATTCTGGCAGTGTTCAATTTTGCGGCTTTAGTTAGCGACGACGGCTACTGGCTGATGCAGTCGCTACCTTCCAATATCCCGTACGTGAATCTGCTGTTCCTGAATACCGGGCAGGCGGTGATCGCCGTCTTTTTGTCGTCCGAGTTTCTCAAGTCGGACAAAAAGCTCGACACTTCGGAGGTGTTTTATGTTCATCCGCTCAGCAATGCCGAATATGTAGCGGGTAAGATATGGGGGATTTTGAGCGTATTTTTCCGCCTCGACCTGATGATTCTTGCGATGGTGCTGCTTTTTAACTTCGCGTCGGGCGTGGCGCTCGACTGGGCGGCGTATCTTACGTATTTCTTCCTGATCTGCATTCCAACGCTCGTCTATATCCTCGGACTGTCCATCTTTCTGATGCTTGTGCTGAAGAATCAGGCCGTGACCTTCGTGCTGCTGCTGGGCTATATCGGACTGACTTTGTTTTATGTGGGCGACCGGTTCTACTATGTCTTCGACTACATGACCTACAACCTGCCTTTGGTCAAATCGTCCGTCGTCGGGTTTACGAACGGGCAGGCGCTGATGATACATCGTGCCGTTTACCTGCTGCTTGGGCTGGGCTTTATTTGCCTCTCCGTGTTTTTGTTTCGGCGGTTGCCGAACACGAAGTACGGACGTTTTCGCTGGCTGGCGCTCGGCTGTTGCTTCTTTCTCGGAGGCATCGCGGCAGCTTATCGTCATGTGGATTCCGTCCGGGAAGAAGGAAGACTGCGGCAGCATTATATCGCGCTGAATAACGAGTATGTGCACGCGCCGAAAATGCTTGTCGACCGTTACGACATCACGCTCACCCAACAGCCGTCGACGATTACCGCCGAGGTATCCATGAGCGGGGTGGCTGCCGCCCGCGGTTCCGTGTTTACGTTTTCCCTCAATCCCGGCCTGACCGTGCGCGAGGTCGAAGTCGCCGGCCGTCCGTTAGCGTTCGAGCGTAAGAGCCAGATCGTTCTTGTCGATCTCGGACGTGAGCACGCGGAAGGCGACTCCCTTTCGATCGTCATGAAATACGAAGGACGCATCGACGACCGTTTCTGCTACCTTGATATTCCTCCCGATATCTTACAGCATGATTATGGCGACGGTATGCTCCGAATAGATAAGAAATACAGCTTTCAGGAACGCGACTATCTGCTCTTTACGCCCGAAGCGTATTGGTATCCGCGTCCCGGCACCTCCTACAGTAGCCTCAGCACCGACGGACAGCAAACGTATTTCAGCCGTTTCCGATTGACGGTGCGTACGACGGACGGTCTGCAGGCTCTCTCGCAGGGCACGCGACAGCAGCCTTCTCCCACAGCGTTGGATACAGCAGCCTTCTCTTCGGATAGAGAAAAAGATCAGGTGTTTGTCTACGAAACTGATTTCCCTTCCCCTTCCCTCTCGCTCGTCGTGGGGGATTATGAACAGAAAAGCCTCGTGGTGGACAGCACGGAGTACAGCATTTGGCATCTGCGGGGGCATGGTGATTTTACGACTCCGTTCGACTCGATTATGGATACCATCCCATCGCAAATCAGGGAGTTTCGTCAGTCGATCGAACGCGATTATGCGCTCGATTATTCGTTTCGCCGCTTCTCGCTGGTCGAAGTGCCTGTGCAGTTTTACAGCTACCCCAGAGCATGGACGCAGGCACAGGAGAAAGTACAGCCCGAGATGGTTTTCTTTCCCGAAAAAGGTTGCCTGTTCAACGAGGCCGACGTTGCGAGAAGGGTCAAGCGCGAAAAGAAATGGGCGCGTTGGGATGGGCGTGAGATTACCGATAAGGAAGCAGCCATCCGTACTTTCCATAGCTTTATGCATCTCTTCCGCCGTACGGAGAGCGATTTCAACTGGTCATTCGATCGCGGAGCAGCGAATGTCTCTGCCGAGGTCAATCCTTATTTGCTTTTCCCCCAACTGTATAATTTCAGATACAATGTCTTTTCGTCGGAATGGTCTGCCGCCAACCGCATGATCGAACTCTACCTGCAGGACAAGTCCGAAGAGAACGATTGGGTCAGGGAGATGAACGGTATCAGCCATAAGGAAAAGGCGAATCTGCTGATGGAGCAGCGGCCGTTGAAGGAGCTGCTCGCCGATACGGAACTGCGTAATCTGGTCGACGATGTACTGTCGCTCAAGGCAAGCAGCCTCTTCGCTCCCGCCGAAATCGATATGGGATACCGCGCGTGTCGCGATTCGCTGCGCGCCATCCTGCAACGGAACAAATTTACGAATCTGCGTTTCGAGCACCTGCTCGATACGCTTGGCACGATGGCCGGCAAAGACCTCCGGGCACCTCTCGGCGCATGGCAACGTCCTACGCCGCTGCCTGTGTATATCGTCGGGACGCCTCGTATCGTACATGTCACGAACCGCGATAAGGAGACATATATCATGACCTTGCAGATCACCAATACCTCCGATTACGAGGGAACGATCCGCATCGAAACCGAAGCGGGAGGACGCAGCGACCTGTACGATCCGCGAACGAAGCGTACCCTGTCTTTCGCTCCGCATCAGACGAAACGCATCGTGACGCATTGGGACGAAGCGCCGCGGAGAATTCGTGTCCATACACTGGTATCAGCCAATCTGCCGGCGCTGATCGATCTGCCCGTCGGAAATATCCAGCGTGAACAGAACCGGACGATCGAACAGGAAGGCGATTTCGTACTGCCGCTTCTGTCGGACGATACCTCCGGAGAGGTGATCGTAGATAATGAAGACTCGTTGCTGTTCGCCTTGTCCAAACCCGAAGTGTTCGGCCTTCTGCCACGGTGGCTCGATAAGGACAACGATCAATCGTTCCGCTATTCGGGCGTGTCCCAATGGCGTGCTCCTTTGCAATGGACATTGACGACAAACGATAAGTATTACGGTGCGCATATCCGATCGGCTTACGTGGTCAAGAGCGGTAGCGGAAATCAGACGGCAACATGGAGTATTCCGGTCCCGCATGCCGGACAATACGACCTTTATTATTACGTGTATAAGCCTCAGGAACTTCGTGAAGGGGGACGTGGCGGCGGTGGAGGAGGTCGTACGGAATACCGGTTTAAGGTCTGCTACGATCACGATGAGGAAGAAGCGTATATCGACCTTGCCCGTTCGGAAGACGGATGGAGCCTGTTGGGTACGTATTATTTCAACCGTGACACGGTACGTGTCGTGCTGACCAACGATACGAAGTTAAGAATCGTCACAGCCGATGCCGTGAAAATTGTCGGAAAATAAGCGAATAAATTCAAAGAAGCAGTAATAGAAAAGAAGCATGATGATAAACAAAGAATTCCTAAGGATTTACGTGAGTGGGGTGATGTGCCTTGCGGGAATGTGCGGAGCGCCTTCGGGAGCGTATTCGCAACGGTCGGTGACCATAGAGCAGGCACTCGACATCGCCGAAGAGCACAATCCGACACTGATCAACTCAAAGCTCAATCTGGAGCGGTATCAGCTTCAACTCGTCGCGCAACGGGCATCGTTAAAATCCCGGTTCTCTCTGAATCTCGATCCGATTGATTATACGAAGACACGTCGTTTCGACAACCGGCTGTCGCAATGGTACACGAACGAGTCGCTGACTTCGAGCGGAACGTTCCGTGTCACGCAGCCTATCTTGTGGACAGACGGGGAGCTTTCGCTCATTAACCGGTTCGGCTGGCAAAATAACACGTCGGTAGTCGAAGGGCATGAAAACCGCAACAAAGCATTCAGCAACAATCTTTATCTTCAGTTCACTCAGCCGGTGTTTACGTATAACCGTCGGAAGATGGAGCTGAAGCAGATCGAGTTCGATTATGAAAACGCCGGAATCGATTATGCTCTTCAGCGCCTGAATACGGAGCGAGACATCACGAATCGGTTCTATACGGTTTATATGGCGCAGAGCAATCTGGAGATCAGCCGGGAGGAGCTGGAAAATGCCCGGCAGAGCTTCGAGATTATCAAAAACAAGGTCGAAGCCGATTTATCGGCCAAGGAGGAGCTTTATCAGGCGGAGTTGAATTTGGCCACGGCACAGTCTTCGGTCGAGGAACGTGTGGTCGCGCTCGCCAACGCGGAGGACGAGTTGAAGCAGGCGCTGGGCTTGCCGCTTCACGAACAGATTCGTGTCATGGCCGATATCGGTATCAACCCGATCGCCGTCAGCCTTGAGGAGGCCGTTCGCAACGGGCTCGACTCGCGGATGGAGCTTCGGCAGCGTGAGATCGATATCGAGTTGGCGGAATTGCAGATGATTCGCACGAAGAGTCTGAATGAATTTAAAGGGGATATCTCTTTGTCTGTCGGTATTACCGGTGACAATGAGCGATTGGGAAGCGTCTACGACAATCCGACGCAAAACCCCCGTATCGCGATCAGTTTTACGGTTCCGCTCTTCGATTGGGGAGAGAAGAAAGCGCGTGTGAAAGCGCAGCGGACGGCACAGACGATCGCGAAGCTCCGGCAGGAGAATGAAAAGTTCGACATCGAGCTGAATATCCGTCAGGTGTGGCGCCGGCTCGAAAACCTCCGTACGCAGATTACCCTTGCCGAAAAGAATGTCAGGAACGCGCAACTGACGTATGACCTGAACTTGACCCGGTATCGTGAAGGAGACCTCACCGGTATGCAGATCAGTCAGTTTCAGACCCAGCTATCCAATAAGAAGATCGCTTATTCGCAAACGTTGATCAATTATAAAATCGAGTTGCTGAATCTGAAAATTCTTTCGCTGTACGATTTTGAGAAAAACGCTCCGGTAATTCCTGTCCGGACATTGAGCAATGCCCGTCGCAGCGATAAATAAATTTATTCCCGTATTCGAGTAAAAAATAAATGATATACCTCATGATGAAATACCAAACAATCTTCGCCGTAGCCGCGCTGTCGGTACTTACGGCATGCGGTTCCAAACCTCAATCCGATCAGAACGATGTGGAAACTCCCGTATCCGTGCAGGAGCTTCGGAAAGGATCGATCAGCAAACTGATTCATACCACGGGAACGGCACAGGCGGCTTATGCGGCCGAACTTGTTTCCGAGATGAGCGGGATGTATGGTCTTCAGCGTAATCCGGCAACGGGCAAACCGTATAAATTGGGAGATGGGGTCAGGAAAGGTCAACTGATCATACGTCTCGAAAATAAGGAATATGAGAACGGCATTGCGCTGGAATCGAAAACGCTGAACCTTGAAATTGCCCGGCAGGAGCAAAGCAAGCAGAAGGCGTTGTACGAGAAAGGAGGAGTGACTCTCAGTGAGATGCGCAATACGGACGTGAGAGCCGCCAATGCCCGGTACGAACTGGAGAATGCCAAGATCAGTCTGGAGAAGATGAATATCAAGGCCCCTTTTGACGGGGTCATCGTTTCCCTGCCTCATTATACATCGGACAGTCGGGTCGAGCAGGGGAAGCCGATGGTCGGTATCATGTCGTATGCGAGTATGTACATGGACGTGAACCTGCCCGAAAGTACGATCCCGTACATCCGCGTCAATCAGCCGGTCCGTGTGACGCACTACACCTTGCCCGAAGATACGTTGAAAGGTGTGATCAGCGAGCTGTCGCCGGCCATCAGTACCGAGACACGCACCTTCACCGGACGGGTACGGATTGACAATGCCGAGCAGAAACTGCGTCCCGGTATGTTTATCAAAGTCGATATCGTTGTGGAGCAGGCCGACAGTGCGATTATCATTCCGAAACATGCGGTGCTCTCGGCACGAAACCGCAAATATGTATATGTAGTGGAGAAGAATACGGCCATGGCGCGTCAGATACGGACGGGACTTGAGGATGACGAATCGATTCAGGTAACGGAAGGGCTGAATGAACATGATCATCTTATCGTCAAAGGATTTGAGACCTTGCGCGAAAATAGCCGGGTGAAGGTGTTGAAGTAGTAGTACGGAGGAACGGTAATAAAAGGATAGTTTAAGAGTACGCAATAACATGAAGAAAGTCATCCGGTTCGCAGTAAATAATCCCGTGACCATGGCGATGGTGGTGCTGGCGATCGTATTGCTCGGCAATATCTCGTACAATCGGCTGAATGTGGATTTACTGCCCGACATGAATGCTCCTCGTCTGTTCGTAGAAATCAAGGCGGGTGAACGTCCGCCCGAAGAGATCGAGAAGATGTTCGTAGAGAATATGGAGTCGATGGCCATACGTCAGAGCGACGTCACGCAGGTTTCCTCGGTGATTCGTTCCGGTTCGGCACGCATCACGGTCACCTACGTCCAGCATAAGGATATGGACGAGGCTTTTTTAGACTTGCAGAAAGCCATGGCGCCTTTTTCGCGCAACACGGATATTGAGTCTCTCAACATCACTCAGCACGATCCGAATACCGACCCGGTGATGCTGATTGCCATGTCGCATCGTTCCATCATCGATATGGCCGAGCTGCGTAAGATGGCCGGGAATTACGTGCGCAACGAGCTGGTTCGTATAGAAGGTGTGGGCGAAGTATTACTTTCCGGTGAGGAACGCTCTGTCCTGACCTTACGAACCGATCCCTATAAGTTGAAGGCGTTCGGTTTGACGATGGAAGACATCGCTTCCGGAATCGAAGCGAATAACCAGACCGTATCGGGCGGACGGGTCAGTGAACTCGGGTTGCAGTATCTGGTGAAAAGCTCGTCGCTCTTTACTTCCGAAGCCGATTTCGAGGAGCTGATTGTCGGTTATCGTCCGACGGTTGCGTCGGCATCGGACGTTCGCGCAAATGGCGAAACCGAGAACCGCGCGCCGATATACTTGCGTGAAGTCGCTACAGCCCGGTTTGAAAATGCCCGTCCCGAAAACATCGTGCGTATCAACGGCGAACGTTGCATCGGTCTCTCTGTATATAAGGAAATGCAGCATAACACGGTGCGGGTAGTCGATCGGATCGGTCGACAGTTGAAGATCATGGAACAGGCTTTACCCGGCTATCGTTTTCAGGTGATCCGCAATCAGGGCACTTTTATCAGTCAGGCGATCGGCGAAGTGAAAAGTACGGCGCTGCTGGGGATGTTATTAGCTGTTTTAGTGTTGTTTGTCTTCCTTCGCCGTATCGGGACGACGCTCATTGTCAGTCTGTCGATTCCCATCTCGATCGTGGCAACGTTTAACCTGATGTACTTCAACGGGCTGACGTTAAACGTTATGACGCTGGGAGGGCTTGCGCTGGGCGGAGGAATGCTCGTCGATAACTCCATTGTGGTGATAGAAAGTATCTTTCGGAATCACGAGCGAGGGCTTAGCCGCGCAGAGGCTATTGTCACCGGGACGTCGGAGGTCGCCGGTGCGGTGATTGCTTCTACCCTGACGACTATCGTCGTTTTTCTTCCGATCGTCTACCTGCACGGGGCTTCGGGCGAACTGTTCAAAGAGCAGGCGTGGACGGTAGCTTTCTCGTTGCTGTCTTCTTTGTTTGTGGCCTTGTTGATTATCCCGATGCTGTACGACCGGCTATCGGGGAGGAAGCAGATACAGCCGCAAGCGAAATCCGTTCGCTTCGAGCGGTATGGCGCTTTGCTGGCTTCGTTTCTCCGGCGTCGTTGGTGGGTGATCGGTCTCTCGGCGGGATTGCTGGCCGTTACGTTCCTGCTTACTCCATTCATCGGGACGGAATTTTTACCGCGTTCCGCCGGACGTGCATTCTCCGTTTCGCTGAGACTGCCCGAAGGCACACGGCTGGAGCGTACGAATGCCGTAGTAGAAAATCTGGAACATTTGCTTCATACCGTGAGCGGCGACAGCCTGCTAACCGTGTACAGCCATATCGGAGAAGGGGCGTCGGAGCATGAAGTATTTGAAGGAGAGTCGACGGCGACACTGACGGTCTTGCTTTCTGATTCGTCGCCTTTATCGCCCGAGAAGGTCATAGCGCGCTTTGTGGAAGCCACGAAAGAGGTCGAAGGACTGGAACTTACCTTCAAGCAGGAGGATTATTCGCTGGGTTCGCTCTTCGGAGACGAAGAGGCGCCGATTGTCGTGGAGGTGAAGGGAGAAGAAACGGAAGAGATCGCTGCTCTCACGGACGAGGTGTTGGCACGGATGGCTTCGGTCGAAGGAATTTATAACGTCAAGTCGTCGATGGCCGACGGAGCGCCCGAACTGCTGATCACCCTCGACCGTACGATGGCCGGTATTCATCAGATTACGGCCTCGACCGTGCTCACCCAGTTAAAGCAACAGTTGCAGGGGCGTGATGCCGGCAAGATGGAATATAAGGGAGAGATGCGCGACATTGTCATCAAAGTGCCCGATATTACGGCCGAAGAATTGAAACATCTCGTTATACGGAACGGCAAACGGGAGTTTCTGCTGCACGAGATCGCGACGATTACGCCGACGCAGGCCCCGAAGGAAATATTTCGTCGGAATCAGAGCCGTATCAACAAGATTCTTGCGGACAAAGAAGAAGGACAGTCGCTCGATAAAGTGGCCGGGCGCATACGTCGGGCGGTGGGCGACGTCGAACTGCCCCCGCGTTATTCGATTGATGTGACGGGCGAGGAAGAACAGCGCCGGGAGTCGATGAACAGCCTGATGCTTGCCTTGTTATTGTCGGTCGTGCTCGTATACATGGTGCTGGCATCGCAGTTCGAATCGTTGCTGCATCCTTTTACTATCCTGCTGACCATTCCGCTCGCGCTCGTCGGGGCCGTACTGGTCTTCTGGATCACCGGAATGACGCTCAATATCATGGGGGTGATCGGGATGATCATGCTTGCCGGAATTGCGGTGAACAACTCGATTCTGTTAGTCGGACGTATCAACCAGCTGAAGACGACGATGGAACTTACCGAGGCTATTATCGAGGCCGGCCGGCAGCGAATCCGTCCGATCATGATGACTACGCTCACGACGATTCTGGCTTTGCTGCCCATGTCGCTTCATATCGGCGAAGGAGCGGCCTTGCGTTCGTCCATGGCGGTCGCTGTCATCGGCGGACTCGTCACTTCCACCTTGATGAGCCTTGTCGTGATTCCGTGTGTTTACTATGTGTTCGAACAACTGAAAAGTAAGGTAAGAGGCGAAGGATGAACATTCTTTTACATAGACGGGTAACCGTCAGCATGTTGTTTATTGCACTTACCTTATTGGGGTATGTGTCCTATAAGCAATTGCCTGTGGAATTGTTGCCCAATGCGGAACTGCCCGTGTTGTTCGTCTCCGTTCAGTCTCAGCAGGAGATGGATCCGGCGTATGTCGAAACGGAGGTGATCATTCCGATCGAGGGAGCGATCAGCACGGTCGGAGGGGTGGATAAGATACGCTCGGAAGTCAACCGTCGTCAGTCGTCCATACAGGTCGATTTCAAGGCCGATGTCCATTTCAAGACAACGTATCTCAGGCTCGAAGAGAAGATGAAAGAAGTCTCCGCGTCGTTGCCGAAAGGCTTTACCGTGCAGGTGCAGAAAGTCGATCTGGCGATGATGGCGAACCGTTTTATGACGTTGCAGGTGCGAGGTTCGGGCGGGGTGGATCGTGTGCGTAACATTGTGGAGGAGGAAATTCGGCGCGACCTTGAACATATCGACGGGGTGGCGGCCGTCGATGTCTACGGCGGACAGGAGCGCGCCATCGAGATTCGCTTGCATCAGGAAGCGTGCGAAGCGTTGAACCTGACGGCCTCGAAAATCGGTGAGTTACTGAACCGTCAGACGCAGGAGAAGATGTTTGCAGGAAATGTTACGGAAGCCGATTCGCGCTATTTCGTTCACGTTCATTCGGCCTACACCCACGTTTCCGAGCTGGAACATCTCGTCGTAGCCGAAGGCCCCGTATTCCTGAAAGACGTGGCGACCGTCAGCTTCGACCTGAAAGAAGAAACTTCGTTCAGCCGCGTGAACGGCAAGGACGCGATCTCCGTCGCGCTCGTGAACGAAGCCCGGACGAACCTCATCGACTTGTCGCATCGTACACGGGCGGTAATCGACCGGCTCAATGAACGTTTGCAGGGGCAGGATGTCGAGATCGTGATCGAGTCGGATACGGCCGAAACGATGGAGAAGAATATCGATCAGATCATCCGTTTGGCGCTGATAGGGGGCTTGTTGGCCATCTTGGTGCTTTGGTTTTTTCTGAAGAATATCCGTCTCGTGTTTTTCATCGCCCTGTCTATCCCCATCTCCGTATATACGGCGTTTAACTTTTTCTATGCGGCAGGCATCTCGATCAATAGCCTGACGCTTGTCGGCATGGCGCTTGCCATCGGGATGCTGCTCGATAACAGCGTCGTCGTGCTTGAGAATGTATATCGGCGATCGGCCGGAGGAGAATCGCCCGAGCTGTCCGTAACGAAAGGGACGAAAGAGGTCTGGCGTTCGATTATCGCCGCTACGCTCACGACCGTCACGGTGTTCCTGCCTTTCGTCTTCTCCGACAATTTCATGATCAAACTGATCGGTAACCATATCGGTGTCTCGATTATCTCTACGTTGCTGGTATCGATGGGGGTAGCCCTGCTGTTTATCCCGATGGCAACCTACGGTATCTTGTGCCGGAAGAACGGCCGCGCCGTGTTTTACGAAAAAATCTCTCTCCTGCAACGTCCCGTGCAGATTTATCTGGTACTCCTCAAAACGTGTATGCGTCATCCGGGCATCACTTTGCTGAGTGCCGTCGTGCTGCTTTTCCTGACGTTGATTCTGTCGTTGACGATGAACATCCGTCAGAACAAGGAGGTCGATTCCGATCGTTTCGATATTTATGTTACGATGCACACGGGCAGTACGCTGGAACATACGGATAAGATCGTGAAAGTGATCGAGGAACGTCTGAATGAGATTCCGGAGAAGCAGGATGTCGTCAGCCGTATTCAAGAGGAGCAAGCCATGCTGACCGTGATTCTTCGGAAAGATTACGAGGCGAAGGGCAAGCGTAAAATAGGTGATATCAAGTCTGATGCACAGGCGCGGATGCCTGCCGTGGGGGGCATCCAGATTTCCTTCTCCGAGGCTATGAGCGGGCGTGGCGGAAGTGACGGCGCAGGCGCGGCCATGGCGTTTATGGCGCTGCTGGGTATTGGAGATAATCAGGAGCGGGTCGTTATCAAAGGCGCTGATTATGATATGATGCAGGTGGTGGCCGAAGATATCCGGTATTACCTCGACGCGCAGGAGTTCGTCGAACAATCGTGGACGGCGTCTGCCCGCCGTCAGTCCGAAATGCGTCTGCATTTCGATCCGTTGCTGCTTGCTTCATACGGCATCACCCGCAGTCAGATCGCGACGGGACTGGCGGAGTTGACACCCGAATATGCTACGGGGACGCCGTTTAAGGTCGGTAACAAGACGTACGACATCGTGATTCGGGAAGAGCTGCCGAACAAGACGTCCAAACGCGAAAAGAAGCAGCCCACCGTCGATGATTTGAAAGACGTACGCATTGCCGACGGTCAGGGAGGTATGCACCGCCTCGACGAACTGGCTACGCTTCACAAGGGCAACGGACGTTCACGTATCACGCGGGTGAATCAGGATAAGCAGCTGGAAGTGTGGTACCGCTTTTCCCGCAGTGTCGAAGACTCGAAAGCGCTGCTCGAAGGGTATCGTGCCGACATCGACCGGTACATCGCGAATTATAACCTGCCGGCCGGGGTAGCCATCGAAGTCGTTCATGAAGAAGACCTGTTCGCCGACTTCAAATTCCTCCTGCTTGCCGCTTTCGTGCTGATTTTTATCATCCTCTCGTGCGTCTTCGAATCGATATGGACCCCGTTCGTACTGCTCTTTTCCATTCCTCTGGCGGCCATCGGGTCGTTGCTGGCCTTGCTTATGACCGGCAACAGCCTGCTGAATGCCAATACGCTGACCGGTTTTCTGATCCTGCTGGGAGTGGTGGTTAACAACGGTATCATCCTGATCGACTATGCCCGCATCCTCCGCAAGGAAGGCTTCCGGCGCGAACGTGCGCTCATGACGGCCGGGCTGTCCCGTATCCGTCCGATTCTGATCACGAGCATCACCACGATTATCGCCATGTTCCCGCTCGCGATGGGCGACACGGAATATGCCGGCGCCATCGGAGCGCCTTTTGCCATCACCGTGATCGGCGGGCTGACCTTTTCATCATTACTGACGCTCGTCATCCTCCCCACGGCTTACATGGGACTGGAGCATACGCTGCAATGGTACCGCACGCTTTCGCCCAAGGTGCGATGGCTGCATCTCGTCCTCATGCTCTCCGGACTGCTTGCCCTCTATGTCTATATCGACAGTTGGCTGTGGCAGGCGGTATCGGTCGTGACGCTGGTCATCCTTATTCCCGGGGTCACAGCCTTTGTACAGGCCAGTCTGCGCCGGGCAAGAGCCGATGTGATTCATCCCGAAGAGGAGATCCGGATCGTCATCCGCAACCTTGTGAAGGTGTACGATCGTGCGGGACGTTTCGCCCGCCAGTGGAACAGCGGACAGGAACGGCGTAAACGTCTCGGCGTTCATCAGGCCTATCGTTCGTTGAAGGACTTTCTGCATATCGGCTGGCTGCTTGCGTTGTTTGCCTTCGTCGTCTATTTCACCTACGGTTATCTGGAGCATGCGTTCTGGTTCGTTATCTTTTCGTTTATCGTATATGCGTTGACCCTGTATTTGTGGCGTAAAATACGGATGTACCTCTTTTTCCGCTTCGGCGACGGACGGGCTGTCCGCTATCTGAACCGTCTTCTTTTCTGGGGCTTACCTGTCGTGCTTCTGTTCGCGATGTCTCGTCGTTTAGAGCAGCCGTCTCTGATTGTGTTTACCGCTCTCCTGTGGGGATGCGGACTGGCGATCTACGTTACGTCGCAATATCTGTATGAGCGGGAAGTGAATATCGAGCGCGTAGGCGGTCGCTTCGCGGGGCTGAAACGTACGTTCTTCCGTCTGGTCAAAAGTGTGCCATGGCTCGGCAAGCGTCGTCGTCCGTTCAAAGCGCTGCGGGGCGTATCGTTCGAGATCGAGACGGGGATGTTCGGTCTGCTTGGCCCCAACGGCGCCGGCAAATCGACGTTGATGCGGATCGTCACGGGCATTCTGGAGCAAAGTTATGGAAGTATTTGGGTGAATGGACTGGATACCCGCGTTTACCGTGAGGAGCTGCAGGGGCTGATCGGCTTCCTTCCGCAGGAGTTCGGCACGTACGAGCACATGTCGTCGTGGGAGTTTCTGGACTATCAGGCCATCCTGAAAGGGCTTACCGACGACCGTTTGCGCAGGGAACGGATCGAATACGTGTTGCAGGCCGTCCACATGTACGAACGGAGAAACGAGAAAATTGCTTCTTTCTCCGGCGGTATGAAGCAACGGATCGGCATCGCTCTGATTCTGCTTCATCTGCCCCGTATCCTCGTGGTCGATGAGCCTACGGCGGGACTCGACCCGCGCGAGCGGATCCGTTTCCGCAACCTGCTCGTCGAACTGAGCAAGGAGCGTATCGTCATCTTCTCGACGCATATCATCGAAGATATCTCCAGCTCGTGCAATCAGGTCGCCGTCATCGACCGCGGACAGTTGAAATACTTCGGACAACCCGAAGGCATGGTTCACATGGCCGAAGGCAAGGTGTGGCAGTTTTCCATCGACGGAAAATCGTTCGACGAGCTGGATCAATCGTTCGTCGTACATCATATTCAGGATGGCGAACGCATACAGGTGCGTTATCTGTCGGCCGTGCAGCCTCGCCCCGACGCCGTGCCGGCAGAGACGAATCTCGAAGACGCTTATTTGTGCTTATTAAAAAACATGTAGAAGATGAGAAAATATATCATACTGGCCGAGCGGATGGTGCGTTATAACGTGAAGATTATCTTTGCCGGTAAGTTCGTTTGGTTTCTGCTGGCTGCTTTCCTGTTCTTTGCCTTTTTTATGTTTCAGATGGCGTGGGACAGGGTGGAAATCAACGAAGAAAGCATTTATTATTTGCTGTTCTTTCCGTGTATGTTGTTGATTTTCTATCCGGTCGTCTTTGGGATTCAGAACGACGAAGACAGTCGCATGCTCGAAATCATCTTCGGCATTCCCGACTATCGTTATAAGGTCTGGGGCGTGCGTATGCTGATGGTCTACGTGGCCGATTATGTTATCCTGTTGTTTTTCGCCTTGCTCGCCCGATGGCTGCTCTATCCCGTACCCGTCTTCGAGATGGCCGCTCAGCTGCTTTTCCCGATGCTCTTTTTCGGGAATCTTGCGTTTCTCTTCTCTACCCTCACGCGTAGCGGGAACGCCACGGCCGTGATCATGATTGTGCTGGGACTGCTGTTCTTTATCTTTATGAATGCCGTCGACCTGATCAGCCGTTCGTTCTGGAACATTTTTCTCAATCCTTTCTCATTGCCTCGCGAGATGCATCCTCTTGTCTGGCAAAGCACGGTTCTCAAGAGTCGTTTGTTTCTGCTCGTCGGAGGCATCGTTTTTCTTCTGGCCGGGCTCCTGAACCTTCGCCGCAGAGAGAAGTTTATTTAAAAGGTTGTCAGCGGTCAGTCAACAGCTTTCACTTTTCGTTTTTCACTTTTCACTTACTTGCGTTCGTAATTCGTTATTTTAAATTTGTAAATCCCCGTAAATTCTTATAGCTTTGCGTATGTAATTTGTATATTGCAGTTAACGAAAAAAATACGCCTATGTTAGTCAAAACGTATGCCGCCGCCGTATATGGGATATCGGCCACGCTGATTACCATCGAGGTCAATTGTACGAAGGGGATTCAATTCTTTCTGGTCGGTCTGCCCGACGTGGCCGTGCGCGAGAGCCATGAGCGCATCGTTTCGGCCTTGCAGGTGAACGGCTATGCTTTTCCGCGCAGCCGTGTGGTGATTAACATGGCGCCGGCCGACATCAAGAAAGAAGGTTCGGCCTACGACCTTCCGTTGGCTGTCGGGATTCTTGCCGCAGCAGGTACCTTGAGCCACGAACACCTGAGCCGGTTTATGCTGATGGGCGAGCTTTCGCTCGACGGCAGCCTGCAACCCATCAAAGGTGCGCTGCCCATTGCCGTCAAGGCCCGTGAAGCGGGGTTTCAGGGACTCATCCTGCCCCGACAAAATGCGTGTGAGGCTGCGGTGGCCGACGGACTGGAGGTGTATGGCGTGAACAACCTCCGCGAGGTGATCGAATTCTTTAGCGGTCAGCGTGAGCTTGAGCAAACGACGGTCGATGTGTACGATGAATTATTCCGCCAGCCGCATGAAGGCGCGACCGATTTTTCGGATGTACGGGGGCAGGAAAATGTCAAGCGTGCGCTCGAAGTTGCAGCCGCAGGAGGGCATAACCTGATTATGATCGGCCCGCCGGGCAGCGGCAAGTCGATGCTTGCCAAACGTCTGCCTACCATCCTGCCGCCTCTCACGCTCCAAGAGGCGCTGGAGACGACGAAGATCCATTCCGTAGCCGGGAAAATGGGTACGCATACAGGGCTGCTGATGCAGCGTCCGTTCCGGGCGCCGCATCATACCATCTCCGACGTGGCCATGGTGGGCGGTGGCACTTTTCCACAGCCCGGCGAGATCAGTCTGGCACACAACGGTGTGCTTTTTCTCGATGAGTTGCCGGAGTTTAATCGAAGTGTCCTCGAAGTGCTTCGTCAGCCGCTCGAAGACCGGCATATCAGTATCTCGCGAGCGCGTTTTGCCGTCGATTATCCTGCGAGCTTTATGCTCGTGGCCTCCATGAATCCCTGCCCGTGCGGATACTATAACCATCCGTCGCGGCCGTGTGTCTGCTCGCCGGGTGCTGTGCAGAAGTATATGAACCGTATCTCTGGTCCGCTACTCGACCGTATTGATATACAGGTTGAAATCGTGCCTGTGCCGTTCGAAAAGATATCGGAGCAGCGCCCTTCCGAGCCAAGTGCGGCGGTGCGTGCGCGTGTCGTCCGTGCGTGTGCCGTTCAGAAAGAGCGCTTTGCCGTTCAGAAAGGGATATATTGTAATGCGCAGATGGGTGCGAAAGAATTGCATCGTTATGCCGTGCCCGATGCCGACAGCCTCGCTCTCCTGAAAAGTGCGATGCAGCGCCTCAATCTCTCCGCACGTGCGTACGACCGCATTCTCAAAGTCTCGCGTACCATTGCTGACCTTGAGGAGGCCGAGCATATCAGCGCTCACCATATCGCCGAAGCGATCGGGTATCGCAACTTAGACCGCGAGACATGGGGGGCATAACCCCGCCCTTTACGAACCTTGTTTCTTCCCTTCCGAAATCAGCAGGAGCTGATCGCCCTCGTGCAGGCGTAGCGTGCCGTTGGGAATCAGAAATTCGTCGTTACGTTTGACAATCATCACGAGCGTGCCGGGCGGCAGATTCATGTCGCGGAGCGTATCGGCTTCTTCAAGCATCTCGCTGGTGACGGTGACTTCGGAGAGGTCGGAGTCGATTTCTTCGGGTAGCTCCACGCCAAACTCATTCCCGGTCTTTTCGAGCGGAGCGGAGAGTTTCAGGAAGCGCGCCGTTTGCGAGAGCGTAGTGCCTTGCACAACGAGCGAAATGATGGTGATAAAGAAAACGATATTGAAAATCAGGTCGGAGGCTTCGAGGCCTGCTACCACCGGGTAGGTGGCGAAGATGATGGGCACGGCGCCGCGCAAGCCTACCCACGAGATGAACAGCCTCGATCGCAGGGTGATGCGACGGAAAGGAAGCAGGCAGAGCATGACGCTCAGGGGCCGCCCTACGAAGATCATAAACAGTCCGATGAGCAAGGCTACGAGGGCAATGTCGAGCATCTCGTGCGGGTTGACGAGCAAGCCGAGCATGATGAACATGATGATCTGAAAGAGCCATGTAAGTCCGTCCATAAACGTAGCGATCTCACGGCGATGGGGGATGCGATTGTTGCCGATGATAATCCCCGTGATGTAGACGGCCAGATAGCCGTTTCCGCCAATCAGGTCGGTGGCCGAGAGGGTGAAGAATGCGACGGCGATGAGCAGGATCGGATAGAGCGACTGATTGTCGATATTCAGTCGGTTCAGCATTTTTACGGCAATCCATCCGAGCATGTAGCCTACAGCCGCACCTACGGCGAACTGTACGACAAAAAGCCGGATAAGCTCCGCAATCCCCACGCCCGCATCCGATTGTGCGATTTGTATCAGAACGATCGTCAGCATGTAGGCCATCGGGTCGTTACTGCCGCTCTCCAGCTCAAGCATCGGACGCAGGTTATTTTTGAGGTGCATCTTCTGCGAGCGCAAAATGGCAAAGACCGAAGCCGAATCAGTAGACGACATCATGGCGGCCAACAACAGCGACGGTACGAAGGCAAAATGAATATTCGTCCAGCTCATGCCCGACAGCCACCAGACGAACGTTCCCGTAAGCAAGGCTGTAAGCAGAACGCCTGCCGTGGAGAGCACTATGCCCGGCCCCAACACGGGACGAATGTCCGCAAACCGTGTGTCCATGCCGCCCGAAAACAGAATAATGCTCAATGCCACCATCCCGATAAACTGGGCAATATGCATATTGTTGAACTGTATACCCAGCCCGTCGCTGCCGAAAAGCATTCCCACGAGCAAGAACAGCAATAAGGTAGGCACACCGAATTTATAACCGGTCTTGCCCATCAGAATGCTTACGAAAAGCAGGATAGAACCGATGAAAAGAAAATTGTCCGATGTAATATACTCCATAGTTGTCTGTCAGTTATCCGTTACAGCCACTTCTTTCGCTTGAAGAACCAGAGAATACCCACGACGCAGAGTACCATCAGACTCAGCGAAAAACCGTAGCCGTAGCGCCAGTCGAGTTCGGGCATCGTCTTGAAATTCATTCCGTAAATACTTGCAATTAGCGTAGGGGGCATAAAGATGACGGAAACAATCGTGAAGATTTTGATAATCTTGTTTTGCTGGATGTTTACTAGCCCGAGAAACGTATCCTGCATATATTCGAGACGCTCGAAGCTGAACCGGATATGCTCGAACAGGGAGTTGATGTCTTTGATCAGAATACTCATCTTCGCTTTTGCATCGGGAGGGAAGAGTATGCTTTTGATCATATTCGAGCAGACGCGCTGCTTGTCCACGATGTTTTCGCGGATAACCATCGTTCTTTCCTGTAGATTCTTGATCGAGATCAGGATTTCGTTGTCTACATCTTCTTCCGATTTCAGCTTGCCGCTGAGTTCGGCAATCTCACGTGTCAGTTCTTCGATCAGGTCAGCATCATAATCCACACGCGTTTCGAGGAGCGTCGTCATGACGTGATAGCCTGTGGGGTAATTGCGCGAGTTGGCGAAAATCTTACGCGTCGTCTCGTTGAATGAGGGTAGATCCTGACTACGCACCGAGACAAGGATGTTGTTCTTGACAATAAACGAGACTATTTCTTCGTCGTAATTTTTCAACAGGAAGCGTGAATTAGCTACGAGCGAATTCTCTGTTTCCATATACCGCGAACTGATCTCGATTTCTTCCATCTCTTCCTCTTCCTGAATGTAGATTTTGAGGAACTGTTCCAGGCGGCTTTCCGTCTCTTCGGGCATGTCATTCAGGTCGATCCACAGTAAATGATCCATCGAAACGTCTTTCAGAATTTCGATGTCTTTCGACATTTTCAGCCGGTTCTCCTCGCGATAAAAAATACGAATTTCCGCCATGATGTTAATCGTTTAAAGTTTGTTCTACGTTGCTTTCTTCACGACTCAGATACGCCTCCGTCATATTCGTGAGGCGGATGAAATCGTTGATGCCGAGTTGTTCCGGTCGCTTGTCGAAGATCGCATCGGCATAGCCCGGATAATCTTTGCCCAGCAAGGGCTTCATCGAGTTGCGCAGCGTCTTGCGACGCTGATTGAACGACGTCTTCACCACCTTTTTATATAATGCCTCGTCGCACCCTAACTCCGTACGGTCGTTGCGCGTCATCCGCACGACGGCGCTCTTCACCTTGGGCGGCGGATTGAAGACCTGCTCGCTCACGGTGAAAAGATATTCCACATCGTACCACGGTTGGATCAGCGCGCTTAATATGCCGTACGTCTTCCGACCGGGCGAGGCCGCGAGCCGTTCGGCCACCTCCTTCTGAATCATCCCGGAGCAGCATACCACGCGGTCGCGATGCTCCAAAACCTTGAAAAAGATCTGGCTCGAAATATAGTACGGATAATTGCCGATAACGCAGAAAGGCGAGTCGTAAAGACGTTCGAGGTGCATCGCAAGGAAGTCCTCGTCGATAATACGTCCGTTAAGTGCTGGAAAATGCGTGCGAAGGTAGTCGATCGAGGCGTGATCGATCTCAACGACCGTTAGGTCATGCCCTGCGCCCAGCAGGAACTGCGTGAGCACACCGGTACCCGGCCCTACCTCCAGAACGGGTAAGCCGCGATATGCTGCCAGCGTCTCTGCGATACGCTGCGCAATCCCAAGGTCTTTGAGGAAATGTTGCCCCAAAGACTTTTTCGGCCGGATAATCGTCATCTGTTCCCAACTTTTTGTTTTTTTTGATGAAGTCGCGGCAAAGATACGAAAAAAAATGGATCGTTTTTTTTCTTGGGGGATAAAAAAACGGGGTTATGGCTCGTGCCCTTTTCGGAAGATATGTTTTGATGAACTCCCCGAATTGCACTATCTTTGCCCTCCGAAATAAAGAATTTTTATGGATTTCAGGGCAATTATCAACAAAACAGTCAAAATCATATTGCCGCTTACGTTGGGGATCTTGTTGTTCTGGTATCTCTATCGGGAACAGGATTTCGGGGAGATGATGGAAGTCATCAGGCAGGGTGTGCGTTACGATATTCTTTTGTTTTCATTAATTTTCGGGTTGGGGGCTAATGTGGTGCGCGGTTTCCGATGGGGCATGCTCATCGATGCGTTGGGCAAACGCGTGCGACGCCGCAATGTGGTCTTTGCCGTGCTGGGCAACTATGCCGTCAATATGGTGTTGCCGCGTGTCGGTGAAATATGGCGCTGCGGAGTAACGGCTAAATACGAAAAAGTGCAATTTACGAAACTGCTCGGTACTCTGCTCGTCGACCGGGTGATGGATACGCTGATGGTGGGGCTGTTGACACTTTGCCTGTGTGTCTTTAATATCGGTTTTTTCCGTCATTTCTTTGCCGAGAATCCTCCGACGATTATGGCCACGCTCTACCTGCTGATCCGTTCGCCTTGGACGTATGTCGGGTTGGTCAGCTTTATCGCGGTCTTTTGGTTTGTTTTCGTCAAGATGAACCACTTGACCGTTGTGCGCAAAGTGAGGGAGATGATCGGGAATGTTTGGGAAGGCATCCGAAGTCTTTGGAAAATGGAGCACAAAGCCCAATTTATCATTCAGACATTTGCTATTTGGGGAGGCTACTTCCTGTATTTCTACATCACTTTTTTTGCGTTCGACTTTACGCGTGATCTGGGCGTTCGCATCGGGTTGATCGCTTTTGCCATGAGCAGCCTCGGCGTGGCTGTGCCTGTGCAGGGAGGCATTGGCGTGTGGCATTTTATGGTGATCTCGACGCTTGTCGCTTTCGGAGTAGGCGAGACGGACGCCGCCGCATTTGCATTAGTCGTCTTCACCGTGCAGTCGGTCTGGATCGTTCTTACCGGGCTGTTCGGAATCTTCGCCTTGCCGCTTGCGAATCGTGAAGATAAATCGGCAGAGACATTTCCCGAATAACGGCGCGACTCCTCGTCTTACTTTTTGTTTCGCGGGTGATGGTTGATGATCTCACGGCGCAGCGATTCACGGTCGATGTGCGTATATAGCTCGGTCGTCGTGATTTTTTCGTGTCCCAGCATCAATTGAATGGCACGCAGATTGGCTCCTCCTTCGAGCAGATGGGTCGCGAACGAATGGCGAAACGTATGAGGACTGATCGTCTTATGAATGCCGGCTACTTCGGCCTGCGTCCGGATGATATGGAAAACCATCATACGCGTGAGGCGGGCGCCGCGCCGATTCAGAAACAAGGTATCTTCGAATCCTTTCTTGACGGTCATCTCGTTGCGGTCGTAGAGGTATTTCCGGATTTCGTTCAGTGCTGTTTCCGAAATGGGAACAAGACGTTGCTTGCTGCCTTTTCCTTCTACTCGGATAAACTGCTCGTCGAAATAAACATCCGAATAATTCAGGCTGATCAGCTCCGAGACACGCAGCCCGCAGCTGTAGAGCACTTCGAGCATGGCGCGGTTGCGTTGTCCGGTAGGAGTCGACAAGTCGATGGAGTCGAGCAGTCGGTTGATTTCGCCGAGGGTGAGGGTCTCCGGCAGTTTCATCCCGATTTTGGGCGCTTCGAGCAACTCGGTCGGGTCGCTGCACAGGTAGTCTTCGAGCACGAGAAAGCGATAGAACGATTTGATGCCGGAGATGATCCGCGCCTGTGAGCGTGCCGAGATGCCGAGGTCGTAAAGTTGCGCTACGAACTGTTGCAAGTCGGCATGCCTGATCTGTAGAATGGGGAGCTGCTCTTCGTCCGCGAACCGAAACAGTTTCTTCAGGTCATCCAGATACGCTTCTACCGTATTCTTCGACAGGCCTCTTTCAAGACGCAAATACGTCTTGTATTTCTCAACCGGGTCGTTTTTCTGATGACGGTTCATAGTGAGAATCTCAAAAAAAAGCACTACTTTTGTGCGTTGAAAAACGACAAAGATAGCATATTTTAATAAAAAACGAGGTGTGAAAAAGATTCAAATTATCAACGGGCCAAATCTGAATCTGTTGGGCAAACGGGAGCCGGGAATCTACGGCGACGTCTCGTTCGAAGATTATCTGGAACAATTGAGGGCAGCTTATCCGCAATGTGAGATTGCCTATTTCCAGAGTAATAGCGAGGGAGAACTGCTCGATAAGATTCATGAAACGGGCTTTGTGTGCGACGGTATTGTACTCAATGCGGGCGCATACGCGCATACGTCGATCGCGTTGCACGACGCGGTGAAGGCCGTAACGGCTCCGGTTGTTGAGGTGCATATCTCGAATGTTTACGCACGTGAGGAGTTTCGGCATCGCTCGTTCCTCTCGTCCGTATGCAAAGGAGTTATTCTCGGATTTGGAATGGATTCGTACCGATTAGCGGTGGAGGCGCTTAACAAATGATTAAACATACGAAAATAGTAGCGACGATCTCAGACCAGCGCTGTGACGTCGAGTTTATCCGTTCGCTCTACAAGGCGGGGATGAATGTGGTGCGACTGAATACGGCGCACATGGATGAAGAAGGATTAAATCGCGTGGTGATGAATACGCGCATGGTCTCCGGCCGGATCGGGATTTTGATCGACACGAAAGGTCCGGAGATCCGTACGACAAAAACGTTTGCCCCGATCGAGTTTCAGGCCGGCGAACAAGTGATGATGAAGGGCTGTCCCGATACGGAGACAACGCACGATTGCATTTGTGTCTCGTATCCCGATTTCGTCAAAGATTTGTCGGTCGGCAGCGGCATCCTGATCGACGATGGCGACTTGGAACTGAAAGTAATTAAGAAGGAGGCCGACCGGCTTGTGTGTGAAGTGCAGAACAATGCGATATTGGGCAGCCGAAAGAGCATCAATGTGCCGGGGGTACGTATTAATCTGCCGTCGCTCACGGACAGAGATAAAAAGAATATCGAGTGGGCGATTGCCAACAAACTTGATTTTATTGCCCATTCATTTGTTCGGAATAAGAAAGACGTGCAGGCTGTGCAGCGCATCTTGGATGCCCACAAAAGTGGAATCAAAATTATTGCCAAAATCGAGAACCAGGAAGGCGTCGATAATATCGGCGAGATCCTTCAGGTGGCCTATGGCGTGATGATTGCGCGAGGTGATCTGGGTATCGAAGTGCCGGCCGAGCGTATCCCGGGTATCCAGCGCATGCTGATCCGCAAATGTGTGGAGGCCAGACGTCCTGTGATCGTGGCGACGCAGATGTTGCACTCGATGATTAATAATCCGCGGCCGACTCGTGCCGAAGTGACCGACATCGCCAATGCGATTTATTACCGTACCGATGCGTTAATGCTCAGCGGGGAAACGGCTTATGGCAAATATCCGGTCGAAGCGGTGCGGATGATGGCCAAAGTCGCGCGTGAAGCGGAAAAAACGAAGCTCGCGGAAAACGATATCCGTATTCCGATCGAAGGAACCGAGATGGATGTGACTTCGTTCCTTGCCGAACAGGCTGTGAAATCGTCGGCTAAACTTGGGGTGCGCGCGATTATTTCAGACAGTTATACAGGGCGTACGGCACGTTATCTGGCTGCCTTCCGAGGCCGTGCAGCCGTCTTTGCTATCTGCTACCGGCAGGAGGTGATGCGGATGCTTTCGCTCTCGTACGGTGTTTGGGCTGTATTCCAACCCTGGCAACCGAGCCGGCGCCAGTATTATTACGACGCTTTGAACCAGTTAATCACGAGCAGTATGCTCACCGAACAGGATAAGGTCGCTTACTTGAGTGGCAGTTTCGGAGAAGGAGGCGGCACGACTTTCCTCGAGATTAACGACGTGCACAGAGTGCTTCAGGGAGGAGAGGAGTACCAGTTGCCGACATTTTAAAATCTTAAACTACGGACGTGAGCATTGAAGATTATATTCTTGAGCATAGCGATGACGAGCCTTCCATGCTGGCGAGGCTCAACCGCGACGCTCATGTGAAACTGCTCCGTCCGCGTATGATCGCGGGCCCGTTGCAGGGGCGCGTGCTGAAAATGTTTTGCCGCATGCTCCGTCCCAAACGCATCTTGGAGATCGGAACGTACACGGGATATGCCACGTTTTGCATGGCCGAAGGGATAGACGAGGATGCGGTCATTCATACGGTCGAGATCAACGATGAGATGGAGCCGTTCTTCCGACCCTATTTTGAGCAGTCTCCGGATAAGGAGAAGATACGTCCTCACTGGGGCGATATACGCGAAGTGCTTCCTACACTCGACGAGACGTTCGACATGGTGTACATCGATGCCGATAAGCGCGACTATTGCATGTATTACGATATGATTTTCCCTTTGGTGCGTTCCGGCGGACTGATTCTTGCCGATAATACGCTTTGGTCGGGAAAGGTCGTGGAGGAGGGGGCTGCCTCGTCCGATACCCAAACACAAGGCATTTTGGCCTTTAACGAAAAGATAAAGGCCGACGAGCGAGTCGAGAAGGTCATCCTTCCTCTGCGTGATGGCCTGACCTTGATCTGGAAGAAATAGGGATGAGGTATCAACTGCACTCGTCCACTCAAGTCGCACACAAAAAGTAATATGATCGGAATGAGAATAATTAAGACCGGATTAGCAAGGCTTTTTCTTGCTTGTCGTTTTGTCGTTTTCAGGCATAATTATCAACGAGTCTGTATGTAGGTTGTGTGCAATCCTTAATATGCGATACCAAGAAAGATGTTAAATGAACAACAAATATTTGATTATTTAAGGAAAGGGAATGAAGAGGCCTTTTCATTTCTGTTTCGTAAGTATTACAAGGATTTGGTGTTATTTGCCGGAACGATTCTTCCCGGTCGGAAGGAACTTTGTGAAGATATCGTACAGGATGTATTCATGGACCTCTGGAATCATCGTAACGAAAGAGTCATTAAAACTTCTGTCAAAGGATTTTTATTGCAGTCGGTTCGGAACGGTTGTTTAGATGAACTGCGGCATGAGGGAGTGGTCAGGGTGCATGCCGAGTACATGGCTTTTTCAGGAATAGATCGTGATTGGGAAACGGAAGAATATATTTTATATTCCGATCTTGAGAATCACCTGAAAAAAGGCTTGAACAGACTGCCGGAAGAGTGTCGCAACGTGCTTGTATTAAGTCGGATTGAAGGGCTTAAGTATAAAGAAATAGCAGCGAAGTTGCAGATATCGGAAAGAACCGTTGAGGAGAGAATGGCCAAAGCATTGAAGTTTCTGCGTCGTTTTTTGAGTGATTTTCTTTTCTGGGGCATTCTTATATTGTATTGGTGGTTTTGAAATGTGGGAAGGCCGTGTGGAAACGTCTTATTTATAAACATACATTGATCAAAGAAAATATAACCGAAATTGGAACGAAACATAGAAATCTTAATAGCCAAACTCTTCAACGGAACAATCTCTGAAACAGAAGAGGAGCAATTAAAAAACTGGTATAACGAGAGTGCAGCAAACAAATCTGCTTTCGTGCAAATGAAGAGTGTGTGGGATGCGACACGGCCTGCTTTCCCTGTTTGGACAGTGAACACGGATCAGGCAGAGGCTACAATTTGGAAGAAAATCAACAGAAAACAGCCGAAGCGTATGGCTTTCCCGATATGGTGGCAACGGGTCTCCGCCGTTATTGTCGTCCCTCTGTTATTGTTGTCCGTATACTTGTTGCTGAGTCGTCATACGGCAAAAGATGCGACTTGCTCTTATCAGGAAATTATGGCACCCCTTGGTACATATAGTCGGATTTCATTGTCCGACGGATCAACCGTTTGGCTAAACTCGGGCAGTAAATTATCGTATATGCTTCCTTTTAAGCAAGAAACGCGGGAAACATACTTGGCCGGCGAGGCTTTTTTCGAAGTCGAAGCCGACCCAAAGCACCCTTTCATCGTTATCGCAGGAGATATGAGAATTAATGCGACCGGCACCCGCTTTAACGTAGAGGCGTATCCTTCCGATACACTTTGTGCCGTCACATTGGAGCGGGGACGTGTTTCCGTCGATTTACCTCATCGGGAAGGGATACGGGAGGTCAAGGTGGGCGGTCAATTCGTATGGAATAAAAATACGGGAAAAGGTAACTGTCGACAGGTCGATCCTTTATTGTATGGCAAATGGAGAGAAGGAGTCCTGATATTTCATGATGAATCCCTTGAAAATATCTTTAAACGAGTTGCAAGAACCTATAATGTCGATATATGTGTAAAAGACCCTGCACTCGCCAAACAACGTTATCGTGCAACTTTCGAACAGGAGTCGTTGGACGAAATTTTGGAACTTCTGCGAATCTCTGCACCCATCCGTTATGATTTCAAGGGTGACAGACGAAATCCGAAAAAAATTATCAACGTATATCATAAAAATCAGGCCCTCTGATTTTTTCGACAAGTTTTTCAGACTTCTATCGGTCTTTTTTAGCAGTTTGATTGTTGGTGCTTTATTGGCGCTCTTCGGGCGTAAATAAAGAGAGTCGTTCTTTCGATGTCTATGTGAAACCTCTCCAATGAAAAAGTCTGCCATGTTAAGAATTAGATAAAAAAATGTGGGATTTTATTTTTGAAACGTCTTAAATATATGAAGCGTTTAAAAATCGATGTTAATTATCTAAATGCAGAACACATGACAGAACAAACCGTATTTTCCAGAAGAAGAAAGTCTTTTCTTGTCTCCGTTTATTGCCGGATGATTTTTCTTCTATGTATGCTTTTCCTGCTTTATCCGGGACGTTTTTATGCTGAAGCACAGACAAATCTCTCGTTGAAATTGCAGGATGTGCCCTTAGAGCAGGTTCTATCCGCAATCGAAATGCGAACAGACTACCACTTTTTGTATAGCAAGGAACAGGTGGATGTTAGCCGTAAAGTCAGTATAGACATACAAAACAAAGATTTGGCCGAGGCCTTATCGCAATTGTTTGCCGGTACCGATATTACGTATACGTTAAAAAATAAGCAAATCGTCTTGACGCGGTCATCGGTAAAAGAATCTCGTCGTGATACTCCTGTAAAGACTGTCTCCGGGATTGTCAGGGATGAGAAAGGAGAGCCGGTAATCGGAGCCAATATAATCGAGAAAGGCGTACCGGGTAATGGAACGATAACGAATGCGAAGGGGCAATTCTCATTAAAAGTTTCCTCAGATGCCGTATTGCAAATCTCTTATATTGGTTATTTGCCTCTTGAAGTATCGGTTAAAGGAGTCACATCGTTTGATATTGTTTTGAAAGAAGACACTCAAATGATTGATGAAGTAGTGGTTGTGGGGTATGGAACACAGAAAAAAGTGAATCTGACTGGCGCGGTGTCAGTTGTAAGGGGTGAAGAGATGACGAAGCGTCCGATAACGAATGTAACCTCTATGTTGCAGGCACAAATACCTGGTTTGCGGGTTGTAAATGGCTCCGGACAATCCGGTAATAATAAGGTTAGTTTGCGTGTTCGCGGACAAGGAACCTATTCCAATGCAGGTTCTGATCCATTAGTGTTGATTAATGGTGTTCCTGGGGAGCTTTCATCCATAGATCCTAATGCCATAGAAAGTATCTCCGTCTTGAAAGATGCGGCATCTGCAGCCGTTTATGGAGCGCGTGCGGCAAACGGTGTTGTATTGGTTACCACAAAGACAGGGATAAAAAAAACATCTATTAGCTACTCCGGAAATTTTGCTATTTATTCTCCGACACGAATGTTGAAAGTTATTACCAATTCTGTTGATTATATGAATCTATGGAATGAAGCGAAAACCAATTCCGGTATTTCTTCTGGTTTGTATCCTCAAGATGTAATAGATTTATATAAACATGCAAAATTAAGAGGTCCGGAATATCCTAATTATAACTGGCTGGGGGAACATATTCATAGTAACTTTTCGCATAATCATAACATTGCTGTTTCCGGAGGATCAGATAAGATGGTATATAATGTTTCTATGTATTATGCGGATGAAAATGGGACAATGGACGGACATGGATATAAAAAATATAATTTTACGGCAGATTTGCAAAGTCAAATAACCAAATGGATGAAATTCGGTTCATATGTGGGTTTCATGAGAGGAGACAGGAAACGACCTTATGAGGGAGGGACAGATGGTAGTTTTACTTCTATTTTTGCACAGGCGCCGACTTATGCCCCTCGGCGTACAGATGGCTCATGGGTTTATAAAGCATACCCTTGGGAAAGTAACAATAAGAATGTGATTGCTTTGGTTGGCAATGATGCATTACGGAAAAATACAAATTATGATGTAAATGCACAAGCTTGGTTAACAATAGATATTGCTAAAGGATTATCTTGGCATACCAAAGGCGCCGTCCGCATGATTGCTGAAAGAGAAAAGGAATGGCGTCCTTTAGTGAAGTTATATAATTATCATACGGGTGAATATATGAATGAACTGGATGTTGGGGCCAAAGGGTTAAATGCGAATAATTATCATACTTTTTATACTTATCTGTATTCTTATTTGAAATATGATGTGGTAACAAAAGATCAGAATCATAATTTTGGATTCCAGCTTGGATATTCTCAGGAAACAAATGATTACGATTGGTTGAAAGGATACAGAAAAGATTTTCCATTTCCTTTAACAGAGATTGATGCGGGTTCAAAAGAGTTGCAGGAGGCAGAAGGTAATCAGGAGCAATGGTCATTAATGGGGATTTTTGGCCGTTTCAATTATAATTATAAAGAACGTTATTTGTTTGAGGCTAATTTTCGTTATGATGGTTCTTCCCGAATTAATCCAGATGACAGATGGGGAATTTTTCCTTCTTTTTCTACTGGTTGGAGAATCACCGAAGAAAAATTTATGCAAGATATATCATTGTCGTGGTTGAATAACTTGAAAATTAGGGCTTCATGGGGGCAGTTGGGAAATCAGAATATTGGAGTATATCCTTATCAGGCAGTAATGGAAAATGAGGGCAATTATACTTTTGATAATTCTTCATTATCGACAGGTTATGCTCAAACCAAATATGCAAATAAGAATATTACGTGGGAGATGACGGCTGTTACGGATATCGGTTTGGATGCCATGATATTGAATGGTCTTAGTGTGACATTTGATTGGTATAAGAAGAAAACGAAGAACGTTCTTCGTAATGCTCAAGTAACAGGGACTTTAGGCTTGGAAGCGCCTGTCATTAATAGTGGAGAAATGGAAAATAAGGGTTTCGAATTGAACATCCAATATTTGAAAGATATAAAAAGCGGATCATTCAAGGGACTAACTTACAATGTTGGTTTCTATTTTGACCGTAATAGAAACAAGGTTACGAAGTTCGGTTCGGAAGAGATTTCCGGATACTATTTGCGTAAAGAAGGTTTACCTTATAATTCTTATTATATGCTTGATTGTATAGGTGTTTTTCGAGATAAAGAAGATGTGAAAAGATCGCCTAAGCAGTTTAATGATAACACATTGCCCGGAGACCTGAAATATCGAGATGTAAATAATGACGGTGTAATAGATAATACAGACCGTATAGTGATAGACGGTCGATTTCCGAAATTTGAATACGCTGTGAACTTATCAGCTGCTTGGAAAGGTTTTGATGTTTTTATTTTAATGCAAGGAGTAGAAGGTAAGAAGCATTATGTAACAGATTGGGGATTGCAGCCTTTTCGCCAAGGAAGTGCTCCGACGATTGACTATGTAAAACATCGTTGGACAGAAGAGAAGCCGGATAACGCAAAGTATCCGAGAATGTATTTCGATAACTTCGGAGGAAGTAAAAATACAAGAAGAAACTCTTACTTCTTGAAAGACGCATCTTATTTCCGTTTGAAGAATGTAACGATTGGTTATGTCATCCCATCGAAGTTGACAAGGAAGTGGTTGATTCAAAAAATACGTGTGTTTTTCTCAGGAGATAATCTGGCGACAATCACGAATTATCCTGAATTAGACCCAGAAAGAGAGGAAGATGGTCGTTTTGTCGCTTATCCCCAGAATAGGATATGTTCTTTCGGTATTAACATTCAATTTTAATTCGATATGGCTATGAAAAAAGTGAAATACTATTTGGTTTTAGTATTGGCAATTGTAATAAATGGATGCGATGATTTCCTGGAAAAGAATCCCCCGTCCAAACCTTCAGGGAATACCTTCTGGAAACAAAAAAGAGATTTGGACATGGCATTGACCGCCTGTTATGGAACAATGACAAAATCTGTACAAGGCTATTTTTCTTGGGGAACACCTAAATGGGATAGTTTTGTTGATAACTGCCGCAGCGTTGATGAAGGAATAACTTTTGATGTTTTTCAGGGCAATATAGATCCTTCTACAACTGGTATCATTCGGGATGTTTATATAGATTCTTATATTGGAATAACACGTATGAATTTGTTCCTTTATCAATTGGATAAGTATACAAATACGGACTTGTCTGATTCTGAAAGAGACTTTTATAAGGGGCAGGTTCTTTTTTTGCGAGCTTTTTATTATTCTTATTTGTATAGATGTTATGGAGATGTCCCTCTTATTTTGGAGCCATTAGATATGGAAACACAATATCAGCCCAAAGCAGATGCAGTAAAAGTGTTGAATCAGATATTCTTAGATTTGGACAATGCAATCGGCTTGTTGCCAGATAATACATACAGAGAATTACCGGGGCGGGTGACCAAAAGTGCCGCATTAGCCTTAAAGATCCGTATGATGCTCTATGACGCTTATGATAATACAGGTTCGGCAAATGAGGAGAAAATGAAAAAAATATTAGCTGTTTCAGAACAAATAAAAGGATACACTCTTTGTGACAATTTTGAGAATCTATTCCAGGGAGCTGGGCAAGAGACAAATCCTGAAATTATATTTTCTACAAAATATTTGGCCCCTAATAATTGGCATAAAAGTGATTTGCAATTTGGAGCATGGTTATGGTGTGCTCCATTAACTAATTTGGTTAATGAATTTGAATATAAGGATGGAAGTCCTTTCTCCACAGAAAATACTTTGTATAATCCGGAAAATCCAATTGAAAACAGGGACCCTCGTATGGGCATGTCGACCTTTTATCATCAATTAGTCATAGGAGATGTGGAACAGCCTGTTACAGGCGTTTTACCAACCGGATATGGGTTGAAAAAATTTGTTACTCGTGATAAAACACAATATCCCATAGGGTATAATACACGTAGTGATCAGGATTGGGTGCATTTCAGGTATGCAGAGATTTTGTTGACAATCGCAGAAGCAGAAAATGAAGTAAATGGACCAACCCAGAAAGCATATAATGCGATTAATACGATCCGTGCGCGGAAAGGAGTCAATATGCCTCCTCTACCAATTGGTCTGAGTAAAGCACAGATGCGCGAAAAGATTCGCCATGAAAGACGAATAGAGTTAGCATTTGAGGGACATCGTTATTTTGACTTGAAACGTTGGCGCATTATTGGAGAGGTTATGAATAATTTTAAGGAGCCTACATTACCTTTATATAAATCAGTCTTTGAAGAGCGTTTCTATTTATGGCCGATCCCGCAGAGTGAAATCGACAAGAATAAGGGAGTACTGATTCAGAATCCAAATTACAAATAAGATAAAAATGAGTAAATTAATTAAAAATCGCGGATTGCTCTTTTCGCTGGGCAGTATGGTCGTTCTGAATGGCTGCGTTCAACAGTCACAGGAACATAAAAAACCAAATATCGTTTTCATTTTTGCCGATGATATGGGATATGGGGATGTCTCTGCTTTGAATGAGAACTCGAAGATACAGACGACAAACATCGACCGGATTGCTCATGAAGGGGTTACTTTTACGGATGCTCATTCCTGCTCGTCAGTCAGTACGCCGTCACGTTATGGCTTACTGACCGGGCGTTACAGTTGGCGTTCGGAACTCAAATCCGGTGTCTTGTTGGGGTATAATAAAGCATTAATCGCTCCTGAACGTCGTACGATTGCAGATGTTTTACAGGGTCAAGGGTATCAGACGGCCTGTATCGGCAAATGGCATCTGGGCTGGGATTGGAATAATATTGAAGCAGGAGAACATAGTGTGGATTTCAGTAAGCCGATTACGAACGGTCCGACTACCAGGGGATTTAATTACTTCTATGGCATAGCGGCATCGTTAGATATGGCTCCTTATGTGTATGTGGAGAATGATCGGGTTACTGCTTTGCCTGATAGAGAGACGGTCAATACCGGTATGGCTTTTTGGCGTAAAGGCCCGACTGGAGCTGATTTTGACCATGAACAGACGTTACCCAACCTAATTAGCAAGGCCGTGAATTACATTCATGAACAAGCGAAAAAGAAGCAAGCTTTTTATTTGTATCTTTCGTTACCGGCCCCTCATACCCCGATTTTACCGATTAAAGAGTATCAAGGAAAGTCAGGGCTGAATCCTTATGGTGATTTTGTCCTGATGGTGGATGATATGGTTGGCAAAGTGATGCAAGCGTTAAAAGATGCTGGGGTGGATGATAATACCATACTCGTATTCAGTGCGGATAATGGGTGTAGTCCGCAAGCTCTGTTCGATGAGCTTCACGAAAAAGGCCATTATCCGAGTTACATTTATCGCGGGCATAAAGCGGACCTTTTCGATGGGGGGCATCGTGTTCCTTGCGTAGTGAGATGGCCTCAAAAGATTAAGCCTCATACGGTTAATCAGACAATTTGTTTGACCGACTTTTTTGCCACCTTTGCAGCGATCGTGGATTATCGGTTGAAAGATTCGGAAGGAGAAGACAGTTATAATATTCTCCCTGTGTTGGTGAATGAGGAAGAGGGGGGCGCTATTCGTGAAGCGACTGTTCATCATTCTATCAACGGAGACTTCACGATCCGTAAAGGAGAATGGAAGTTGCTATTATCTCCTAGCTCCGGAGGGTGGAGTTTCCCAAGACCGGGTACGGATGATGAGGTAATCCAAACATTACCGTCGGTTCAGCTTTATAATATGAAAACAGATCCCGGAGAAGAAAATAATGTACATGTTCAATATCCTGAAGTGGTTGCTGAGTTGAAGGCCCTGATGAACAAATATGTGGAAGAAGGTCGTAGTACTCCCGGAGTCCCTCAGAAGAATGACGGACCGGAGTTTTGGAGCCAGCTGAGTTGGATGCAAGAGTGAAAACAGGCTGAGTCTTGGTTTGTCTCCGGAGATAACAATACCTTGCTTGTATTTGGTCTATTGTGGAGCGATCAATGAGAAGTTATTTTGATGAGAAAATGATACCCTCTCCGACATCGAGAATATTTCGTTAAGTCAGAGGGGGTATTCTTTTGCAGAAAATAAACGGATTGTTTTGGGTGTTTTTTTATTGAAAATCAGCACTTTTATAGTCTAAGTGCTTGCATAGAATGATAAGGCTGAAAAAAGATATTATTACTCATATTGAGGCAGAATCGCTTGAGGTAATTATTGACCGTTTACGCGTGTATTTTGCGGAATTAAAATGAGCCTCCTGAAATAAATCCGCGATCTGCGATTCCCGGATCAGTCGAAAGATCTTTTTTTCGTACCTTTGTCAGGTCTTTCATAAGGTTAGGGGAGGAGGTTGCACATGGCTTTTTATTACATGAGTAATTATCCCTCTCTTTTCCCTAAGAATAAACGTGACGATGACCTCATTAAAAAAGAACAAGAAATGGAAGGAACAAGGTTAAATAAAATCGGGAGGTTGCTGCAGAAAGAGTTGGGCGACCTGTTTCAGAAACAGACGAAAGGGATGCCGGGTACCCTCGTTTCGGTGAGTGCCGTGCGAGTAAGCGCGGACTTGAGCGTGGCTAAGGTTTTCCTGAGCATTTTCCCCTCGGAGAAAAGTCAGGAGCTGATGGAAGCCATCGAGGCGAATAAAAAGACGATCCGTTACGATCTCGGTCAGCGGGTGCGTCTGCAATTGCGGAGGATTCCGGAGTTGATTTTCTTCCTCGATGATTCGCTCGATTACGTGGATAACATCGACCATCTTTTAAAAAAGTAATTGTCCGTTGAATCTTTCGTTTTTTATCGCTCGCCGTTATTTGTTCGCGAAGAAGTCGCACAATGCCATTAATATCATCTCGATGATTTCGGTGTGCAGTGTGGCCGTCGCGACCGTTGCGCTCGTCTGTGTCCTGTCGGTCTATAACGGTTTTAACGACTTGGTTGCGTCGATGTTCGGCAACTTCGATCCGGAGCTGAAGATTACGCCGGCCGTCGGAAAAGTATTCGATCCCGATACGCCGGCCGTGCGTCAGGTCAGAGCGTTGGAAGAGGTGGCGATGTGTACCGGGGTGTTGCAGGACAACGTGCTGGTACGCTATCACGACCGTCAGCAGGTTGCCGTAGCCAAAGGAGTGGACGATACGTTTCATCGCATGGTCTCGATCGATACGGTGTTAGTCGACGGGCGTTTCGTTTTGCAGGAGGGTGAGACATCGTACGGGGTGATGGGGATTGGTTTGGCCTCTTCGTTAGGCGTCAACGCTGCGTTTACCTCACCGATGGAAATCTACGCTCCCAAACGGGATGAGCGGGTAAACATGGCTCACCCGGCGACCTCGTTTCAGATCGAGTACGCGTTTATCGGCGGTGTCTTCTGTCTCAATCAGCCTTCGTACGACGAGAATTACCTGATTCTCCCTATCGGACTGATGCGTTCGATGCTTCGCTATGAGAAGGAGGTGTCGGCGCTGGAGTTGAAACTTTCGTCGCAGGCTGATGCGAAGGCCGTGCAGCAGGAGATTCGTACGATACTCGGCGATGGGTTCCGGGTACAGAATCGTTACGAACAACAGGAAGCATCGTTTAAGATGATGCAGGTGGAGAAATGGATGACGTTCCTGATCTTGGCGTTTATCTTAATGATTGCGCTGTTCAACGTCGTCAGCTCGCTGTCGATGCTGATGATCGAGAAAGAAGACGATGTGCGGATGCTTCGCAGTATGGGGGCGGACGACGGTCTGATACGCCGTATCTTCTTGACCGAGGGCTGTATGATCCCGGTACTGGGTGCATTAGTCGGGATCGTGATCGGAGTGGTGCTCTGTCTGATTCAACAATATTACGGGGTTATCAAGCTCGGTACTGTCGGTGCGTTTGTCAGCGATAATTATCCGGTGCGGATCGCTCCGTGGGATATTTTGGCCATTTTCGTTACGGTGTTTGTAATCGGCGGTTTGTCGTCGTGGTATCCGGTGCGTTATCTTGGCGGCAAATGGTTGAAAAAAGGAGCGTTTGCGTTATTCGTTGCGCCGCTGTTGCTGTTGACGGCTTGCGGAGGACAAGGCACATCGGACGAGCAGCGTCTGACGGTGACGATGGAGCCGCAGCGTTATTTCGTCGAACGCATTGCCGGCGAGCATTGGGATGTGCATACGGTCGTGCCGGCCGGTCAGAGTCCGGAAACGTACGAACCGACGCCGCGCGAGATGATCGCCGTAGCCGAGAGCAAGGCGTACCTGCGCATCGGGCGGATCGGCTTCGAGATGGCTTGGATGTCGACAATTCAGGAGAACAATCCCCATCTGCTCGTTTTCGATTTGTCCGAAGGCGTTACGTGGATCGAAGGACAATGCACGCACCATGACCATGCGCATGACCACGATCACGGCGCGATGGACCCGCATATCTGGAATTCGACCGATATGGCTCAGATTATTGCCCGCAACACGTTGAATGCCTTGTGTGCGATCGACCCGGCGCATACGTCGGACTACGAAGCGAATTATCGCGCGCTATCGGCCGAAATCGATTCGACCGGGCGTGTGTTGCACGCCATGCTCGATACGTTGTCGCACCGCACATTCGTCATCTATCATCCGGCGCTGACTTATTTTGCCCACGAGTACGGGTTAACGCAGCTCTCGATCGAGACTGACGGTAAAGAGCCGTCGGCCGCTTCGATGAAGGTGCTCGTCGACGAGGCGCGTGAGGCCGGAGTGCGGGTTGTGTTCGTACAGGAGGAGTTCGACCGCAAGCATGCGGAGTCGCTGGCTGCCGAAATCGGGGCACGCATCGTAACGATTAATCCCTTGTCGGCCGACTGGAAGAGGGAGATGCTCCGTATCGCGCAATCACTCGCAACCCCCTAATCGTATATCTAATGAACAAACTGCTTACTCTCGAACATATCACGGCGGCTTACGATACGAAGGTCGTTTTGCGCAATGTCGGGCTGACGGTGTGGGAAAACGATTTCTTAGGCATCATTGGTCCGAACGGAGGTGGCAAGACAACGCTGCTCAAAGTCATCCTTGGGCTACTGAAGCCGGTGACGGGAACCGTTGCGTTCTATCGCGACGGGCAGCCTGTAGCGTCGCTGAACATCGGCTATCTCCCGCAGATCAACAAAATCGATAAGCGTTTTCCGATTTCGGTGCGGGAGGTGATTGCTTCGGGACTGATGGCACAGACAAAAGGGTACCGCCGCCTTACGCCCCAACAGCGGCAACGTATGGCTGAGGTGATCGCACAGATGGGGCTGGAGGCTTTAAGTGGACGAGCGATCGGCGAACTGTCCGGTGGCGAGTTGCAACGCGTGATGCTCGGGCGTGCCATCGTTTCGCGGCCGCAGATGCTTATTCTCGACGAACCGAACACGTACGTCGATCAGCAATTCGAATCGAAGCTGTACGACTTGTTGCGCGAAATCAATCAAGATACGGCTGTCGTTCTCGTATCGCACGATGTAGGCACGGTGCTCTCGCTGGTAAAGAACGTCGCGTGCGTGAACGAATCGCTGCATTATCACCCGGGAGCCGATGTCTCGGAACAATGGATGGATGAAGTGTACCGTTGTCCGATCGAGCTGGTGGGACATGGCGAATTGCCGCACCGCATCCTGAAAAGGCACGACTGAATCTTTTTGAAGCAATGATAACCGTCGAAAGTTCCCGCGAACCTCGCGAGAATATTTGATCGCTGTCGAAAGTTTCCGCGAACTC
>NZ_JAUMYS010000095.1 GCF_030528505.1 Tannerella sp. | reverse complement strand
GAGTCGTGTCGCAAGTCACCTCGTTAGCCCCCGAACCGGCTGTAGCAGAAAGGTGTAACGTGACCTTTTTAGGCCCCGTAGAGTGCCAAACAACTTTGGGATTAGCCACGTTGGCTGTAGCCGGATTTCCGCCTTCAAAGGTCCAGTTAATACTTAAGGTAGGCATGTTCAGCATCGACGGGTTTATATCGATATCGAACTGTTGCGGAACTCCTATTTTGGCCGGTTTGTCGGGTCGGCGCTTGATGGAAGCATCCCATACCATATCGAGTACCCAAACCGTATCTTTAATGATACGCGGATCTTGATTCATCTCCAGCACATACATCCCTTTTTCACGCGCCTTGATAGACGGTGTCGTCCATGTTTGGGTCGGTGTCGTATACCCCGTATCCGGATAATGCGACCACAGATAACTTAACGCATAACCCCCCACCAAGGAAATGGGAGTCGGTTTATCGGAACAGCGCCAGAACGTATCGGGGTCGAACGCGAAGCTGCCGAAGCCCGACAGATAACCATAGCCGGCTGTTACAGACCCTACACCGTTGAAATAGCCTAACGAGAAGGTAGATTCATCGTTACTGATCAAGGCCATTTTGTTATCTTCGCTTGTCGGAAGACTAATGTTAGCATACCGCCATTCGTTTGCAATGCCGCCAGGAATCACCATCGGGGTAATCGGTCCAACGACATCCGACAGTTTCCGTGCGGCTCCCGCACCGTAGCTGATCATAAAGGCCGTATCCGTATGTTCACGAAAGACCAGAAAAATATTATTCTGATTAGGCATACCTTGCGATTGATAAAACGCGATCTGCTGCTGGCTGATGGAATACATGGACGGAATGATAGCCCCTCCCAGCTCTCCGTTCGTCGCCGTATGCTGATAGCAATAAACCGGCTCGGTGGCATCCACGAAAATATCGCTTGCCGTGCCATTCAGATTCGACATATCGACGTACCACATATCACCTGTATTCAGAGCCGGCGAAGTGAGTGAACCGCCATTGTAATAAACCTTGATCGTCGTATTCGGTTGGGTGGCTACAAAGTCTACCCGTTCTCCTACGGTCGAATATCCGCGTATAACAACATAACGCTTGCCCACCATCTCTACCGGTACCAACTGGTCACCGACCACATCGGTCGAGCCGCTTGCATGAGGGCCTCTGACTGCACTGAAACAATCTTCCGTCTGAGTGACAGCAATCGGCTTGTCCGACCGAATAACCGTTCCGGCCAGTGTTCCCGTATTTTTAGTGAGCGCAATCGCTTCGGGAGTGTTTGTGGTACCCACCGTATCTTCACGCAAGGTCAGTGTTTGCCCCGCATGAGTAAATGTAAATGTATGAGTGCCGACATTCAGATGATTAGTTGTTCCAAGCATGCAACGCTTTTTCAAATCGACCGTAACGGTCGTATTGGACTGAGTGGCTACAATTTCAATCTCATCGCTACCCATATTATAAATTGCATGCGGGCGCTGTTCAAAGTAGTTGCCTTCCTGCTTCATGAATGGTGTAATAAAATGCGTGCCCAACGCAGGAGCTCCCTTCAAAGCATAGATATCACGCTGTGTATTAGCATTAATCATATAGTAAACCAGAATCTTGACATCACTCGTGATATGAATGCCGTAATTGGATACCGTCCCGGCCAAAGCTGCCGGCGTTTCGACCAAAGAAGCCAAAGGAGTTGGAGGCCAGTCCGTAAAATCTAATTTGTAGAAACCCCGTGCAGGAACAACAATGTTCTGCTCAAATGCAGCACTACCAGCAGGTGCTCCCCCGTGACAGGTAATACGTACATTCGCATTTTTTACTTTGTTCGGATTTGAAAACACAAAAAAGACCGGGCTGTCTGAATGCGACTTGGCCACGTCGGAAGCGGAAAACCAGAATTCCGTATCCTGTGCCCTAAGATTCGCCAGTACACAAAGGCAGGCGAATAGTAAGAATAATTTTTTTCTCATAAGTAATGTTTTTATTATTAATTCGGATTTCAATCATACCATTTCCACACTTGCTGTCATCAGATTCAATGTAAGACATCTGACTCTTTGACAAGACAAAGGTAGAAAAAAAATTCAGCAAGCAAAAACAACTCTTGATCACGATGTAACACTTATACGAAGTATAAATAAAAGATATTGAATCCGATTCGATGGTTAAATTTGAAAACATTTATTCGTAAAATCCCCTTCTCACGATTCATGCAAAAGTCGCTTGCATAGCAGAAAAAGGAAGCGGAGAGGTCATCATAGGAGATTCGGAAATATCTGTGGTGAACTCATTCTTTCCGGAAGAGCAGAAAAAAGCCCCTTCCATCACGGAGGGGGCTTCCCTTAAATACATTTAAACAAAAAACAAAAGCAACAATGATTCTTTATTATTCGTCTTCTTGACTCGTTGCATAATCTTTCAGCAACTTATCCTGCACCTCAGACGGTACTAATTCATAACTGGCAAACTTCATGGAGAAAGATGCCCGCCCGCCGGTGATCGAGCTGAGTGAGGTCGAGTAGCTTGCCATTTCTTTCAATGGCACTTTAGCCATCAGCTTCTCATATCCTCTCTCGCTATTCATGCCCATAATCAACGCACGACGTCCTTGCAGGTCACTCATTACATCACCCATATAGTCACCCGGTACAAGCACCTCCACATCGTAAATGGGTTCCAAAATTTTCGGGCCGGCCTCTTTAAATGCTGTACTGAATGCGTTACGGCCTGCTAGCATGAACGAGATTTCATTACTGTCCACGGGGTGCATTTTCCCATCATAGACACAAACCCGCACATCGCGTGCATAAGAGCCGGTTAATGGACCCTGCTCCATGCGCCCCATGATACCTTTCAGAATGGCGGGAAGGAAGCGTGCATCGATCGCACCTCCAACGATGCAGTTTACAAAAACGAGCTTACCGCCCCATTCAAGGTCATAAATCTGGGTATCACGAACATTCATGCGGTATTCCTGTCCGCCGAAACGATAAGCTGTAGGAGCCGGCATCCCTTCGTAGTAAGGTTCGATGATTAAGTGCACTTCACCAAACTGACCTGCTCCCCCCGACTGTTTTTTGTGCCGGTAGTCGGCACGTGCAGCTTTTGTAATCGTTTCGCGATAAGGAATTTTAGGTTCGATATATTCGATGGAGAGTTTATCGTTATTCTCAATTCTCCATTTGAGAGTGCGCAGATGGAATTCACCCTGACCCGATACAATCGTCTGCTTCAACTCTTTCGACAGTTCAACGAGCCATGTAGGATCTTCTTCATGCATCCGGGCAAGAATTTCACTCAGCTTTTCGGCATCCGCTTCGTTGGCCGGTTTAATGGCGCGACGATACTTCGGTTCGGGATACTTAATAAAGTCGAAACGATATTCACAGCCTTTTCCGTTAAGGGTATTACCGCGACGCACATCTTTCAGTTTTACGGTAGCCCCGATGTCGCCGGCCTCCATTTCCGTTACTTCGTTGCGCATCTGCCCATCTACTACAAAAAGCTGAGCAATGCGCTCTTTTGAGCCACGATCTGCATTTGTCAAATCGTCGCCGACTTTTACTTTTCCTGATACAACCTTGAAATAAGAGACCTGTCCGATATGCGGCTCTACCGTTGTTTTGAAAAAGAACAGACTTGTCGGGCCTGATGCCGTCGGAGTGACCTCTATGCCTTCCGTGGTTACGAGGCGAGGCATCTTGTCGGTGCACGGCACCACATTACCGAGAAATTCCAATGTGCGGCGCACGCACATGTCCTTTCCGGCACATACGCAGAAAATCGGAAACATCCCGCGAGTAACGAGTCCGGCCCGAATACCCGCACGCATATCATCCTCCGAAAGCGTTCCTTCTTCGAAGAACTTCTCCATCAGGGAGTCGTCGTGCTCTGCTGCGGCCTCGACGAGTATCTTATGCAATTCTGCGGCTTTCTCTGCTTCTTCGGCCGGAATTTCCAAGACTTCAGGCACACCTCCCTCAGGCTTCCAACGATACATCTTCATCTTCAGCACATCGACCACTGCATTAAATGCAGCTCCACATTGTATCGGATATTGTATTTGAACGGCTTTTGAGCCATAATTGTCTTTCAGCTGCGAAACGGTATTGTCATAATCCGCTTTATCATTATCCAACTGGTTGACAACAAATATAACCGGCTTATGAAACTCTTCCGTATAGCGGAATTGATTAATGGTGCCCACCTCTACACCGTATTGGGCATTGAGTACCATCAAGGCGGTATCCGTCACGTTGAGAGCCGATACAGCCCCACCGATAAAGTCGTCCGAGCCCGGACAGTCGATAAAGTTCAACTTCAGCCCGTTCCATTCCACGCTAAATACCGTTGAAAAAACGGAATAACCATAATCTTTCTCAACCGGGAAATAATCGCACACCGTATTTCCGGCTTCTACCGTTCCGCGACGTTTTATAACTCCACTCTCGTAAAGCATTGCTTCAGCGAGAGTGGTTTTCCCCGAGCCCGAACTTCCCAAGATAGAGATGTTCTTGATTTCATTTGTTTGATAAACCTTCATATTATTGTTCTTTTAATTAATTGACACAATACGCTTCATAGTACATGGCCCATGATTTGCTTTGTTTTTTAAAAGTGTCGCAAAATAGACATTGTTCCCGAACCGAACAGCGAAAAAAGTCATGTTTAAAAACATTATTCTGCAACATATATTTCCTTTTTTATTGAAAAACAGTATTTTTGCCCCCTGATTATCCATAAACGGAATGGCAGGAATCTATATTCACGTCCCTTTTTGCGCCAAGCGATGTGCTTATTGCGACTTTTACTCGCAGACGAGTCATGCGTATAAAAACACTTATATTGAATCCGTTGCACGTGAGCTGGAAGAACGAGCAAGCTATATACAAGGCGAGCCGGTCGAAACAATTTATTTTGGCGGAGGTACACCGTCTCAATTGAAAGCAGACGCGTTGGGACGGATTTTTAATGCCATCGAGCAACATTTCGACGTGTCGAAGTGTGCAGAAGTGACGCTCGAAGCGAATCCCGACGATCTTACCGAAGCGTATCTGGACGACATCCGCAGCCTGCCATTTAATCGCATCAGCCTTGGCGTACAAAGTTTCAACGATGACGACCTGCAGAAGCTGAATCGTCGCCATGATCGCGACAAGGCCATCGAGGCGGTGCGTCGTTGTCAGGAGACAGGTCTAACGAACCTCAGCATCGACCTTATTTACGGATTACCGGAGCAGACGCTTGAGGCTTGGGAGGCTAATCTGGAAGCAGCGTTCGGATTGAATGTTCCTCATTTTGCGGCATATCATCTCAGCTATGAAGAAGGAACTCCTCTCAACCGGGCAATGAAAAGCGGTGCGGTGCGTCCGGTCGGAGAAGAGACAAGTGTAGAGCTCTACCATCGATTGATTGAGAAGGCTGCCTCGGCAGGATATGTCCATTATGAAATTTCCAGCTTTTGTTTTCCCGGCTACTTTTCGAAGCATAACACATCGTATTGGACCGGCAAAAAATATCTCGGCGTAGGCCCTTCCGCTCATTCATACGATGGCTGTTCCCGACAATGGAACGTTGCTTCTTTATCTCAATACTGCGACGCCTTGTCGCATAATCGGCCTTATTTCGAACAGGAGTTTCCAACCATACGCATGCGCTATAATGAGTATATCATCACCGGACTGCGTACCATGTGGGGCATACGACTCTCTCTGTTGAAAGAGATGTTCGGGGAGGATTATACGCGCCACTTCGAGCAGCAAGCAGGGCCTTACCTGCGATCGGGAAAACTCCGACAGACGGACGACTCTGTGTGTATTTCGGAAAAAGCGCTTTTTACTTCCGACGGAATCATATGCGACCTGATGAGTTAAGAAAATAACGAAAAAGCGAAGAATTTCATGCAAACTGATAGCAAAAACGTTTTTTTTCTGCGTTTATTGTCTTTTTTCTTAAAAAAGCATGGTTGTTACAAAAAGATTACATACCTTTGCCTCAAGTAACCATTAAAAGTTGTGCCGTACTTATATATTATATCCGGATGCAATGGGGCAGGAAAAACAACGGCCTCATATACGATCTTGCCGGAGATGCTGGGCTGTAAAGAGTTTGTCAATTCGGACGAAATAGCGAAGGGACTGTCACCTTTCAATGCCGACAGCATCACGGTTGCGGTAGAAGCCAGTCGGATCATGTATAGGAGAATCAGAGAGTTGATATCGGCAAACAAGACTTTCGCATTAGAGACAACCTTGGCCAGTCGTTCGATTGCCAGGCTGTTGCAAAATGCACAGGAAAAAGGATATTATGTCACATTACTTTATTTCTGGCTCAATACGCCCGATTTGGCGGTGGAGCGGGTGCGCAACCGAGTGATGGCAGGAGGGCATAATGTAACGGAAAGTACGGTGCGCAGGCGCTATGCAGCCGGCATTCAAAATCTTTTCCAGTTGTATATCCCGATCTGTGACTATTGGATGATTACCGACAATTCATTATCTCCGATGGAGGTGATTGCCAAAGGGTTTAAGAGCGGAAAGAAAGAAATTTATAATACTGTTGTTTATAATAAATTAGAAACTTATGAATGAACGAGAGTTAAGCAAATTTGAAGAGAACGTCGTAAAAGGAGCCAGTTTGGCGTTTCAACGTTTGGTAAAGAAAAGAAAAGAGGAAAACGGAGAATTGGTTTTCGCTCGTAACGGACAAATATTTCGTGTAAAAGCCGTTGATTTGTAGGACAAACAAACTTCTTTCAAAGAAAAAACGTCCGCCATCTCAATTAGCAAAAGACTATTTATATACACTATTTATCTATACCGTTTGACGTAACGAGTACTTCTTTTACTCTTATTGCATTGATTGGTCGTCGCAAAACGATGTGGTCATACATGCCTATCGTATTGCCTGTTCTCTTTTTATCCCTGTACTAAACATCTGCTCTTTCCCATGGACAACTTTTACGCAGGGACTTACTCCACTGTAGTAAAAAATTTCAACGATCCATGCTCGCATCGGATGCCATCCACATCATAAAAGCATTTTCTAACCGCCCTTCCCCCCCCTATAATTCCACCTTCTAAAATAAGTACACTCCTGATCTTATTTATATAAAGTCGTATCTTTGTGTTTCCAACTTGTTGGGTAAGATCGTTCTGTTTTGCGATTGAGGAGCTGAAAAGAGCGGTATAAAATACTGATTTTAAATAATACATAACAATATGAAAACAATTCTTCTCGGTTTATTTATTTGGTTTGTCGCAATCGGCGGACAGGCCATGTCGTTCAAAATTGAAGGAACAATCAAAGGCTTAATGCCCGGCGACACGCTTACGTTCGAACGTATTACTATGCCCGGTTATATTCTTAATTTCGCATTTGAAGTCATTGTTGAAAAACAGGATGAGTTTACCTACAACGGCGCTCACGAAGATATCGGTTATTATCACATGGTATATAAGCCCGTTTCAAGAAAAAGAATTCATAGCAGCAAAGGCGCGCTGCCCATCCTTATCAAAGACGGAACGACGCGATTGATCGGCACGACAACGCAAATCTACTATTGTCGGTTGGAAGGAGGGCTTTACGAAAATGAGTTGCTGCAAAAGAGCTTACAATTTAAAGATTCTCTTAGTAGAGAGAGAGACCGTTTTACACTCCTTGTCGAAGAAGCGAATTTGTCAAAAGACACGATCAAAGCACAAGAATATGCGAATAAGTTTAATTCCTTCTATATAGACCATCAAGAAGCGTTTAAAAAATCATCCTTGTTGCAAGAAACATTTTTCAACCAATATCCCTCTTCCGAACATACCATCATAGAAGCACTGACGAGAGTTAACTCCTCTCCTCTCGAAACGACGAAGCAAAGATATGAGAAGATGAACGACGAAGCCCGAAACAATCACTTCGGAAAAATCCTGAAGCAGGAGATCGATAAATTATCCGCATTGCAGCCGGGGAATGACGCGCCTGATTTCCGACTGATTGCTCTGGACGGGAAAGAAGTATCGTCGAAAGATTGTGCCGGATCTTATGTGTTGATTTATCACTGGGGACTGTGCCCCGGCTCTTTGATGATTGACAAAGAGGTCATCGAGCTATATCACACATACAAAGACCATTTAATCGTTATCGGCATAACAGATAATATAAACTATATAAAAGGTGCTTATGAAAACACCCGGCCGGGTGAGATGCTGATGAATATAGAACTGAAACCTGTTTTGAAGAATATGCTTGCTCACCCGTGGATTGACGCGGAGAAAAGCAACGGCAATGAAAAAATAGAGAAAGACTACGCCTTTGGAGGCTTTCCTTTCTTTGTGTTTATCTCGCCCGATAGAAAAATCATCATAAGAGACTTCCATAAGGCTTTTTATACGGCAAAAGAAAAACTGAAAGCCGAATTCGGGAATCACAACGGTCAGTAATCAGCAGAAGACATGGTTCGGGAAGCAGACAAACACATGGGACAGACTCCATCCTATATGGGAAATGGTTTGCCCCATGTGGGAAATCGTTTCCCCGACATGGGAGACGATTCGCCCCACGTGGAAAGAGCTTCGTCCGAAATCGAAAGGTTTGTAAGGGTGTGTCAAAATGCAATGTTTGGGCACACCCTCTTTAGGTGTGTAAGAATGG
>NZ_JAUMYS010000094.1 GCF_030528505.1 Tannerella sp. | reverse complement strand
GATAGACGACCAAAAGAAGGTTTTTCTTTTACCGGACAGCAATCATTTGATTTCTCCTGTTATAAAAAAAGGAACCGACGGTAATCACTTACGGCCGATTCCTGAAAAGAAATTTATTTGACTTACGTGGTTTACTATTGTTTTAACTGATCCAGTATAAAAACGATTTTTTATCTGCTGCGATCTTTTAAAAATTCACACCGCAAAGATACGGCGGCTTATCACGCTCCACAATCCCCATTTTGGGGGAAATTTCAGGTGTCTGTCGCCAATAATGGTTAGGCTGGAAGTAAAAAGTCCGGAATGTATACTGAAAATTTGATGTAATTGTGTCGAATCAATCGTTTTTTTGTGTTGATTGCTTTCGTCGTTCGGTTTCCGAAAGGAGGTCATACAAAAGTAGTAGATTGGGATGATTGGGCAATAGAAGTGATACGGAAAATATTTTTTAAGAAGTTTTATGGGCTAAAGACTCTCTATCCAAATGCTTTTTGAAGATGTTTGGATGCCAGGAGCATCTGTCGGGAATAAACCAAACGGTTTGTTTTTCTCTCCGGGTTAATGTACTTTTGTGCCGTCAAGAAACACAGCATAACACAAAATGGAATTCAATAATATTATTAAGCGGGACGGTACGAAAGAGAGATATAACGTCTCGAAAATAAAGCGTGTGATACGTGCCGCCTTTGCGAGTATCGATGAAGAGTGCCCTAAGAAAGCCTTGACCCGGTTGATCGAAAATGTAGAAGATCGGCTCCGTGAACTTGCGAAGGAGAACGCGATCAAAGTAGAACAGATACAGGATGTGGTGGAGATTGAACTGATGCGCAGCGGCTTCTATCGTGAGGCGCGTCGTTTCATTTTGTATCGCGAAGAGCGGGCGAAGTACCGCGCCATCATCCTCGAAATAGAAGAAACGGTCACGCACGAGGGCATGCACCGCGTACTGAAAGATATACAGAAAGATTTTCCGCACCTGAACAAGTCGTTCGATACCTTGGGCATGAAATACCGCTCCTTCCACAAGGCGACTATGACGCCCGACGAGTGCTTGAAAGCTTTGATCCGTGCGGCCGTAGAATGTATCACGGCCGAAGAGCCCGATTGGGAGTTTATTGCCGGCCGTTTATTGAGCTTTCAGAGCAAATTGCACGTTGGCAGGAAGATGGAAGCGCTTAAAATCGGCACGTTCTTTGATAAACTTACCTATCTTACTCGCGAAGGATACTATGGCCGGTACATCCTTGAGCACTACTCGAAAGAAGAAATCGACGAACTGGAAACATTCTTTGTTCCCGAGCGTGATTACCTGCTTACATATAGCGGACTTGACCTGCTGCTGCGCCGTTACACGATACGTAACTTTACGCACGAGCAACTCGAAACACCGCAGGAGATGTTTATGGGCATTGCCATGCATCTGGCCATGAAAGAGCAACAGAACCGCCAGCAAATTGTGCGCGATATTTATGATATCCTCAGTAAATTGCAGGTGACGATGGCTACGCCCACGATGGCTAATGCCCGCAAACCGCATTATCAGATGTCGAGCTGTTTTATCGACACCGTGCCCGACTCGCTCGACGGGATTTACCGCAGCATCACGAATTTTGCCAATGTGTCTAAGTTCGGAGGCGGCATGGGGTTGTATTTCGGAAAGGTACGTGCCAATGGTAGCGACATCCGCGGCTATAAAGGCGCGGCGGGGGGAGTCGTGCGATGGATCAAGCTGGCGAACGATACGGCCGTGGCTGTCGATCAGCTTGGCGTGCGCTCCGGTGCGGTGGCTTGCTACCTCGATGTCTGGCACAAGGATATTCTTGACTTTTTGCAACTTCGCACGAATAACGGCGACGACCGCATGAAAGCGCATGATGTCTTTCCGGCCGTCTGCTACCCCGATCTTTTCTGGAAAATGGTGCGCGAGGATATGAATCAGCCGTGGTACCTGATGTGTCCGCACGAAATCAAAAGTATCAAGGGCTATGAGCTCGAAGATTACTATGGTGAGGAGTGGGAGAAACGCTATCACGACTGCGTGAACGACTCCCGCATCCCCAAGACCGAAGTGCAGCTCAAAGATATGATTCGTCTCATCCTCAAGTCGGCCATTGAAACGGGTACGCCTTTTGCCTTTTTCCGCGATACGGTGAACCGCGCCAACCCGAACAAGCATAAAGGAATGATTTACTCCTCGAATCTCTGTGTCGAGATTGCGCAAAACATGTCGGCCATCGAAAGCGTTTCTACCGAAGTCGTAACTACGTCTGATGGGGATACGGTCATTGTGGAGAAGTCGCGTCCGGGCGATTTTGTGGTCTGCAACCTCTCCTCGCTTGTTGTCAGCAAGATCAATTTTGACGACGAGCAGGAGGTAAGACACGTATTGAGAACTATCGTCCGTGCGCTCGACAATGTGATCGACCTGAATTTCTATCCCATCGAATATGCGCGTATCACCAACCGCCGCTACCGTCCTATCGGGCTCGGCGTCATGGGCTATCATCACCTGTTGGCGAAGAAAGGCATAGCCTGGGAGAGCGAAGAGCATCTCCAACTGGCCGATAAGCTGATGGAAACGATCAACTACTACGCCATTCAGGCCAGTGCCGAACTGGCGGCCGAGAAGGGAGGTTATGAATATTTTGAAGGGTCTGACTGGCAGACAGGCGACTATTTCCGGCTGCGCCAATACGAGGGAACGCCGCGATGGGATGCATTGGCAGAGGAAGTGCGTACGAAAGGGATGCGCAACGGCTACCTGCTGGCTGTGGCTCCTACCAGTTCCACGTCGATCATTGCCGGAACGACGGCTTGTACCGACCCTATCATGAATCGTTTCTTCCTCGAAGAAAAGAAAGGTTCTACAATCGCTCGTGTTGCTCCCGACCTGAACAACCGGACGTGGTGGCTCTATAAAAGCGCACATTTGATAGACCAGACATGGAGCATCCGCGCGGCAGGCGTGCGACAGCGACACGTAGACCAGTCGCAGAGTACGAACCTCTATATTACAAACGATTTTACTCTACGTCAAGTGCTCGAACTCTACATCAAAGCATGGGAATGCGGCCTTAAAACCATCTACTACGTGCGCTCGAAGTCGCTCGAAGTCGAAGAATGCGAATCCTGCTCCTCCTGATTTTTAACTATACATTATTATATATATCATCATGAGTCATATACAAACCATTCAGCGCAAACCGCTCTTCAACGAGCACGGTGATACCGAACTGTCGAAAAAACGCATGATTAACGGTAACACGACTAATCTGAACGACTTCAATAACATGAAGTATAAATGGGTCTCGGACTGGTATCGTCAAGCCATGAACAACTTCTGGATTCCTGAAGAAATCAATCTGAATCAAGACCTCAAGGACTACGCCAAGCTCAGTGAGGCAGAGCGTACGGCCTACGACAAAATCCTGTCTTTCCTTATCTTCCTCGACAGTATCCAGACGGCCAACCTTCCGAATATCAGCGATTATATCACGGCAAGTGAGGTGAATCTCTGTCTGAATATCCAGACTTTTCAGGAAGCCGTGCATTCGCAGAGCTACAGTTATATGCTCGACACCATTTGCTCGCCCGAACAGCGTGACGCCATTCTTTATCAGTGGAAGGACGATGAGGTGCTGCTGAATCGCAATAAATTCATCGGAGATCTTTACAATGCTTTCATGGAAGACAAAAGCGTGGAGCAGTTTATGCGTGTGCTTATCGCTAATTACATTCTCGAAGGTATTTATTTCTATTCGGGATTCATGTTTTTCTACAACCTCGGACGAAACGGTAAAATGCCCGGATCGGCACAGGAAATTCGCTATATCAATCGAGACGAAAATACCCATCTGTGGCTCTTCCGCAACATCATCCTCGAGATGAAACAGGAGTGCCCAGAAATGTTTACCCCCGAACTGATTGAAGAATACCGCGCCATGATTGCCAAAGGTGTGGAGGAAGAGATCAAGTGGGGAGAATATGTGCTGGGCGATAAAATCGAAGGACTGACTACCGAAATGATACGTGATTACATCCGATATTTGGGGAATCTGCGTGTTACCTCGCTAGGCTTTGAGCCTCTTTTCGAGGGATATCGTTCCGAACCGGCTTCTATGTCGTGGGTATCGCAATATTCGAATGCGAATATGATCAAGACCGACTTCTTCGAGGCGCGTTCTACGGCTTATGCCAAATCGAGTGCGCTGGTCGACGATCTGTAATAGAAAATGTTTTGTGTTGGGTGTGAGAGTGTGTCAAAATGCAATGTTTGGGCACACCCTCTTTAGGTGTGTAAGAATGGGTAAAAAGCAAGGCGCTAAGGATGAGGGTGAGGGAGCATACTAAGGTATGTGACCGAGCTCTCATTCCGCAAGCAACGAAGCAGTTTGCCCGTTATGACACACCGCCATACTCAAACATTTTATATAGCCAACGATTTATTCTCTGGTTAAATCCCTTTTCTGAATGTAAGGCCATGATATTTTACCTTTAATCTCAAAAAGTAGATTTTCTTAGTCTCTAAGTACTCCACTCGGGAAAAACGAATTTTCTTCGTATACGGTATCGCGATGTTAGGGTAAGATGAAAACCTTGATCAATACGCACCATTCTGAAGGAAACGATCGATGATCTGTTGAATAAGACAAAAGAAGATTGTGTTTTAAATTTCTTTGTTTGCTTTTTTTAATACGGTAAACTTGCATAAGCAGATTGATGGGGGTATCTTTGCGGCCATTAACTTAAATATTTTTAATTATGAGAGGTAAATTATTCGCTGTTTTTTTATTTTTGTTAGGCTTTGCTGTGTTGTCGCATGCGCAGAGTGCTATAGGTGTAAATTTAGGTGATGCTGTCAGGCATGAAGACGGATCGGGAGTATATTATACTTTTCCGAATGTAAGCGTTAATGCGGGTGCGGGGGTGCTGATCAAGTCCATAAAGCTTGATTTTAAACAAGGAACTGCCACGTATTCCCTGCCTTCCGGATGGGTGTCGAAACCGATATTATACTATGTTCCTTATACTCAAATTTTTGAAAATGAGTCTGGCGTGTCGGCGTCCGATGTGCAGAATTTTTTAAGAAGTATAAAATATACGTTCGAAACCCAATATAAAGGGGGTGAATTGAGAGTTGAAATATGTAACTATATTTACCCCATGGAACCCATGGCACCACAGAGCTATGATATCTCCACGAGGGCTGCTGCAGTGGACGAAGAATTTTGTGGCTACGCTTCTACTCGTTTCGGTTTTGAAAGTACGAAAAGTGCGTCGGTTAATGGGGTAGCAAACAATGGAACATCTGCTATGCCGGTGAAAGTAATCCTTGGTGATGAAATTGAATATAGAATTAATGCGGTTAATGCAGCTCCTGAATTTTATGGTGGAGGGGAATTTGTTGCGACCCGTACTGATAATGTACAGTTGAGGCAAGGAGAATATGCACCTCATGAATTATCGACTATAGTTATTGAAGATGTTTTGCCTGAAGGTGTTGAATTGGTTGGAAGCCCAGATAATAATGGAGTGTTTGACGCAAACACTCGTAAGATACGTTGGGAGTTGATGAATGTACCGCGAGGGGGAAATAGGACCGTAACCTTTAAAGTGAAGCTCAAAGTGCCTTTAATCGCAGCTTATTACCAGAATGTGATGGAGAATAAAGCAACTGTAACAACCAAATGGGTAGATATGATGCTTACGAGAGGGGAGGTAGAAGTCGCAACGCGAAACATGGATGCGGACGGAACCAATGAGTATGTTTCTGTGACAAACAGCACTTTTCATCAGCGTGCCGTCTGCACGGTTAAATTTGTAGTTGATCCTGCTACCGGAGGCGCATTGACGGATGGAAATGATCAGGTAATTGATTATGGTACGAAACCTGCTGCGGGAGTGACAGTAACCCCATCGGACGCTTCGTATAAATTTAAAGGCTGGAAACATGGAGGATTTACTTCGCTGAAAGCCGGTGAGGCAGCTGTTCCGGCAGCTTCGGGCCCGGCAGGTGATGCCAACTGGTATACGACGGTAGATGTAAAAGGCGATGTGACGTTTACGGCCGAGATGGAGTTGCAGGGCTGGAAGATCGAATATGATTTTAATGACGATAAAACAACCCCGGGCGGTAAAATGCCGGAAGTACCCAACAAGCCCGATTTGCTCAATAAATATCCTTCAGGGTATACTCTTCCTGCTCCTCCTGCTACTAATCCAAGTATTGAAGTAAAACCATCTCCTGAGCGTATAGGATACTTCTTTTCCGGTTGGAATACCCTTGATACGGATTTCTCAGCAGGGGCTCCGATCATTCTCAGTTCTGCAGGTGGTGATGTGAAAATCACAGCTAAATGGAGAGTCAAACGTTTTGGTATCGGCTATGAACTTTATGGAGGGATGGCTCCGGGAACTCCTAATCCGACGGAGTATACGATCGAAACTTTGCCGATAAAAGTAGAACACGCGCCGACACGCGCCGGTTATACATTTGTAGGCTGGACGAACGATCGGTTTGCTCCAACGACACAGATGGCCGTAGATATTCCGCTTAAGGATGCCAACGGAGTATATACACAGGATTCTTTGACGTTCCATGCTCATTGGCACAAGAAGCTGGTGGTCGATACGGCAACCTGCGAAGCTCCGCTTACACTCAAAGGTTTGCCTGGAGCCAAAGGGTATAAATGGGAATATATTATATCGGCTACGGAAAAGAAAGAGGTAGGAAAGGCGCAGACCTTTGATGCCGGAAAATCGGGTACGTATGTTTTGACTACCGACTACGGAACGGTGAGCGTAGAAGATACGTTTAAGGTGTTATTTGCCTTTGAAGGAAAACAGGAACTCAAAAATAATAACAATATTCCGGCCAAAATTGGAAGGAAACAGGAGTTTTATGTAAAAATGGATACGACAGGTCGCAAGGTAAGTTATAAATGGTCACTTGCCGAAGGCGATACGACCCACTCGATGAAGGGAGATTCTTTGTATGTTGTGTTCGGAACCTCAGGCAAGAAGGATGTCAGCGTAGAAATAGCGGTTACTTTGCCGAGCGGTTTGATATGTAAGAAAGAGCTTGCTGCTTCGATCACGATCAGTGAGAAATATAACGGCTTCTTTGTCGACCAGAATGTGCAGGGAGGTCGCGAGGACGGCTCATCGTGGGCCAATGCTTATCGTCGCATTGAGCAGGCACTTGATAAGGCGCGTGCCGGCGATTGCGTATGGGTAGCACGTGGTACATACACTCCGCCGAAGGGTAAATCGTATGAAATGAAATACGACAGTGTAGAAGTGTACGGTGGTTTCGGTGCCTGGGAAAGCTATCTGCATGAACGGGTGTTTGCTTCGAATCAGACGATTCTGCAACGCAGCAACGGCGGTTCTTCGGTGATTGTAATCGAAGGAAGCCAAGGTATGCGTTGGGACGGCTTTATCGTTGAGCAAGGAAATGCGACACAAGGTGGCGGTATCCTGAACAAGAACGGACAGGTAACGATTGCCAACTGTATCATCCGTAACAATCGCGCCGATCAGGGCGGCGGTCTCTATAACGGTGACGGTGGTCATGCGGTCATCTTCAATACGGAGATTAGCGGCAATACGGCCAACGATGGTGCCGGGATGTATAACCGTTCGGCTCATCCTCGTTTGACGAATGTAACGATTAGCGGTAATTTGGCTTCTGGTGAAGGTGGTGGGCTGTATAATGACGGCTCGAATCCGGATGTTCGTAATACGATCCTTTGGGATAACCGTGCCGGAAAGTATCCGAACATATCGAACAAGAGCAGTATGCCGACATTCAGCTTTAGCTTGATCGAAAAAGACCGCGCTGGCTGGGATGTTGCATTGGGCGCCGATCAGGGCGGTAATGTAGACGGCAGCCCGGTCTTCAGAAGAAGAGGCTTCGACGAAGATGGTAGCATGCGTGAAGGAGACTATCGTTTAGGAGCCGGTAGTGCTGCGGAAAATCAAGGTTACAATCGTTATGTTCTTTTCGAAAAGACACGTGATGCACATCTTCCGACTCTCGGCCAAAGCGTTTATCATAAAGGTATTCCGTATGATCTGTCAGGGCTGAGCCGTATCATTGACGATCGCGTGGATATCGGAGCCTATGAATATGCACCCAATATCGCTTTCCCGAAAGTATCGCGTGAAATCGTGATTCCGACCATCAAAGGTCTGATCTTCCAACCGGCTCCCGGTATCCATTATGTAAATACGGGCGATGACTTTACGTTTACCGTGAAAGAAGAACAGACTGGAAACGTGCTGAAGGCCGGTGAAAAGAAACGCTTGATCGAACGCCTTAAAATTACGACCGGTGATCCGATTCGCGATAAAGACGGTATCAAGATGACGGAAAACGAAGACGGTTCGGTAACGGTGAAACTCATCAAAGTGACCTCTGGAATTGTGTTGGCGGTAGATCCGAATACGACTTCGTCGGCGATTATTTCGGGTGAAAAAGTATGGTCGTACGAAGGTCACGTACTGTTGAGTGTGAAGGCATCTACGGACGTTCGTATCTATGATCTCAACGGTCAGTTGGTAGATACTCGCAGGGTAAATGCCGGTGAGACGGCGATTCCTCTACCTCAGGGCATCTATCTTGTTCGTATCGCTGATCGAAGCTACAAGGTGATCCTTCGGTAAACCGGAGGTTTGTTCCTCTTCTGAGGAGGCATAATTATTCAAAAGCGGCTGCTGTTTCCGGAGTGGAAAGGGCAGCCGTTTTTGTGTTCTATTCCTTTTACTCATGTTTCGGTTTAATCCCAAATTACGCGATACACTGTTCGGCGTTTACCATTAATTAATTGTTAATTGTCAATTGTTAATTGTCATACTGGGTACATGATTCAGCGTGTACCATTATTTAATTGTTAATTGTCAATGGCTAATTGTCATACCGGGTACATGATTCGGCGGGTACCATGCATAACAATTGACAATTAACCATTAACAATTGGAATATGTCAGGCTTACAGCCCTCCGCC
>NZ_JAUMYS010000093.1 GCF_030528505.1 Tannerella sp. | reverse complement strand
AAACACCTCAACACTTCAACATCTAAACGCCCGAAAGACTTCGTTTTTCGTTTCTTCATCGTTTCTGTATGACAAAAAAATGTTTCCTTTGCAGGAAGAATAGTAACAAACGAAAACATGAAACACAGACATTCACTCGTCGGACAGGGCTATATGCTCCCGTTCGTGCTGATTACCTTTTTCTTTTTCCTGTGGGGATTCGCGCGGGCTATCCTCGACGTGCTCAACCCGTTCTTTCAGGAGACGTTTCAAATCAACAAGACGCAGGCTTCGCTGATTCAGTTCGTCACCTATCTGGCATACTTTCTGATGGCTGTGCCTGCCGGGATGATGATTCGCCGTTACGGTACGCGCAAGGGCGTCGTTGTCGGGCTGCTGGCTTTTGGCGGAGCGGCACTGGCTTTCGTCGCGAGTCGTTTCTTCGGGACATATATCTTCTGGTTCTATCTGTTACTGTTGTTTATCATCGGTTGCGGGCTGGCCTGTCTCGAGGTGGCGGCCAATCCCTACGTGACGTTGCTCGGCGATAAGGAAACGGCCGCCGGCCGTATCAACCGGGCGCAGTCGTTCAACGGGTTAGGGTGTATCTGCGGGTCGTTGCTGGGAGGTATCTATTGTTTTTCGGGCGAGAACCCGAATATCTCCATCCCTTACGTAGTCATCGGGGGGATCGTGTTAGTGATCGCCGTGCTGTTTTCGCGGGTGAAGCTGCCCGAATTTGTTATCGAAGACGAAGGCGCTGCTGCCGTGGCTCGTCCGACGAGAGGATTGAGTGCCCGCCCACTGTTTCTGTTCGGACTCTTTGCGCTGTTTTGCTACGAGATCGCCGAGATCGCCATCAATTCGTTCTTTATTAACTATGCGGTGGAGAACCACATGGTCGAGTGGTTTACGGAGATGCTCGCCGGCCGTTTCGGGGTGCATCTTCATCCCAAGTTTATCGCCTCCATCGTCTTGTCGGTCGGTCTTTTGCTTTTTATGCTCGGTCGGTTTGGGGGCAGTATGCTTATGCAACGCGTGCGTGCCGAGCAAGTCCTGTTTGGCTGTGCCATCGGGACGGTGACGATGACCGCTCTCGTGGTGATGGATATACACGGTGTCTCTTTCGTGGCCTCGATCCTGATCTTCGTATTCGAGTCGATCATGTTTCCGACCATCTTTGCGTTGTCGATCAAAGGCTTGGGCGGATTGACGCAAAAAGCTTCGGCCATCCTGATGATGACGCCTATCGGCGGAGCCATCGGCACGGTATTGATGGGGATGGCTGCCGATATGCACACCATGACGTTCTCGTTCCTCGTGCCGTTGACGGCTTTTGTGGTGATCCTGCTCTATGCCGTCGTGCTGGTGCGGAAGAAACCGGAACAGAACGGAACTCTCGCCTGAAAATCAAGCGTGATTATCGCCCTTTCGAAAGAATAAAAATAAAAAAGAAACATCGGCTGACGGATAAAAAACGTTAATACATCCTTCCGGCCTTTCCGAAAAGATGTACTTTTGCGGCCAATTTTAGGTTATCATTTTTAGTGACATAGAAAGAGTCACGTATTTATTCATATTTTAGAAAAGACATAATGAAAACTACTTTTTACCAATGGATGCTCCTTGTCGTCGTGCTTTTGGGCGTGTCGGCACATCATGCATCGGCCCAACTCTCGATTAAAGAAGGCAACATAAGCATGCAGGAGAATCTGACGCAGAGCCTTACCGTGAATAACCCCGAAGGTAAACCGCTGAAATGGGAATCCTCAAAAAATGAAGTCGTGAAGATTGTGCGAAGCAATCAGACCGGAGCTCAGATTAAAGCCGTAGCGCCGGGGCAGTCGACGATAACCGTTACGGCGCAGGACGGCAGCAACCAGTCGGCCAGTATAACCGTTACCGTTGTGCGCTTGATCGAGAAAATTACGTTTACGAATAATCCGGGGGTACTCGGCGTAGGGGCCACCATGGTTCTCTATGGAGAGATAGAGCCGTATAATGCTACGAACCGGGAACTGTCGTGGAGCAGCAGCGATTCACGGATCATCTCGGTCGATCGGGCAAGAATCACAACGCACAAGCCCGGAACGGCGACGATCACGGCCACGGCTCAGGATGGCTCGTTTGTGAGCGAAAGCGTTACGATCCGGGTCATTCACCCTGTCAGGAACATAACGATTGACGGAGGGAACTTAACATTAAACCCTTATCAGTCAAGACAGCTCAAGGTAACGCTTGTGCCGGCCGATGCCGCAATCCAAACCGTGTCATGGCGTTCTTCCAACGAAGCCGTTGCAACAGTCGATCGGAACGGATTGCTGCGCACCAAAGCCGTCGGGAAAACGACCATTACCGCCACGTCGCATGATCCGGATGCCGGTTATCCGGACGCATCGATCGAAGTAACGGTCGAAAAGAATCCGGGAGTTGATCCGCCCAAGCTGCCCAAGTTGGTGCAGCGTGTAAGCATCCGTGAAGGAAATCAGGAACTGCAAGTGAATGAGCAGAAGCAATTGACAGCCGTAGTTGTGCCCAACGATGCGACGAACCGCAACGTGACGTGGAGCAGTAACAGACAGCAGGTAGCGACCGTCTCGCCCACTGGCCTGCTCAAAGCCGTAGGAGCCGGCGAAGCAACTATTACCGTGACTACGGAGGAAGGCAGGAAAACAGCTGAGATCAACGTGAAGGTGAAAGCGCCGGCTCCTCCGCCTCCGCCACCGGCCCCGCCCGTCGTATCGGTCACCGAGGTGAAGCTCGATAAGACTAATCTTTCGTTAACGGCCGGTCAAAAAGGCAAATTGAAAGCTACCGTCCTTCCGGCTGCCGCCCCGAATCGTGAGGTGACGTGGAGCAGCGACAATGAAGCGGTGGCTTCGGTCGATGACGACGGCGAGGTGCATGCTTACAAATCGGGCGAAGCAGTGATTACCGTTACAACGAAAGACGGCGGCAAGACGGCCCGTGCGACGGTAAAAGTAACGGGAGCTTCCGTATCGGTGTCGGGAGTAAATCTTGACAAGTCACAGTTGGAACTGACAGCCGGTCAAAAAGGTAAATTGAAGGCGACTGTGCTTCCGGCCGATGCGACGAATCGTGAGGTGACGTGGAGCAGCGACAATGAAGCGGTGGCTTCGGTCGATGACGATGGCGAGGTGCATGCTTACAAATCGGGCGAGGCGGTGATTACCGTTACGACGAAAGACGGCGGCAAGACGGCCACGTGCAAGGTGATGGTGATGATCGATACGTCGAACGAGGTCATCGCGGGAGAAACATCGGCATGGAGCAGTTACGGCCGACTGTACGTTACTTCGCCGGTGAAGGAGGTGATCGAAATCTATGCGCTGACAGGCGTAATCGTTCATCGTGCGACGAAATCGCCGGGCGAGACGGCCTTCGATCTGAACGTGCCGCGCGGCATCGTCATCGTGAAAGGCTCGTCGGGCTGGGTGCGTAAAGTGAAACTCTGAACGAATGGAACGGATTACCATTCAACTCCGTTTAACCTCTTTTTCGATACCGAAATGACAAAGATCTATATGGTTGCTTTACTATCGTTCTGTGTATGGATCATCCGTGCGCAAGACGATCGTAATGCAACCATTCTTCGTTTTGCTGCCAGGGGGCTGGAATATGAAGTGAAGGCAGGCTTTCATATCGGCGGGGCATCGCCATTGCCTCTGCCGCACGAGATACGTGAGATCAACGGTTATAATCCGACCTTGGCCATCCCGATCGAAGGGACGGTGACGCAATGGTTAGGCACGCGGAAGAAATGGGGCGTGACCGTGGGGTTGAAATTAGAGAATAAAGGGATGATTACCCGCTCGCGTGTCAAGAACTACCGTACCGAGATTATCGGTGACGGGGGAGAGAAAGTCAGCGGACGCTGGACGGGCTACGTCAAAACGAAAATGCGTAATACGTACCTGACGATGCCTTTGCTGGCTGCTTACCGGCTCGATGAACGCTGGGTGATGCGTGGCGGTGCGTACGTCTCCTATTTGACCGAGGGCGATTTTTCCGGACATGTGTACGACGGCTACCTGCGAGAAGGCGACCCGACCGGTCCTAAAATCGAGTTTAAGGACGGGCGGATCGCCACCTATGATTTTTCCGACCGGCTGCGACGTTTCGCCTATGGTGCCCAGATGGGCATCTCATGGCGTGCCTTTAAGCATTTCAATACGTTCGCAGATCTCTCGTGGGGCTTGAACGATCTGTTTAAAAGCGATTTTGAAACTGTTTCGTTCGCTTTGTACCCCATCTATCTGAATGCCGGATTCGGATATGTCTTTTGATTAATTAGCCGCTTTGGTCATCGTCAGACCGAATTCGATCTTCGTCGATTTTTCCAACAGGCCCGGAAGTTCTTTCGCCAAAAGAGGTTTTACGAAGTCCGGTACATCTTTGACCGAGGCCAATAGAATAGGCAGTACATTTTTTAGAGCCTTTACCGTTTCCGTGTCGAGATAGAAGCGGGTAGAGGAGCCGTTCGAGGTATAGTATACAGGTATTCCGGCCTTAAAAAGTAATTTGATAGCAGCCAATTTCGTAGCATCAACGCCTTTCATTTCTGCGAAAACCTTATCTGCATCCGGATGCAACATAATTTTGTTATCGCCTTTTACGTTGTATTTTGCGTAATCTTTCGCCGTTATCCATTCATTCGAATCTTCCTTTTTGTATGTGGCTTCGATTTTGCCATCGGTTGTAAGTGTAACGTCTTTCAATCCGTTTTGTACGAGTGCATTCAGCGTCGGGGTCATCATGGCAGCCAATTGTTTGACGGTCAGTTTGACCGATCCTGCCTCAACCACTACGTTGTCAGGAGCTTCCCATACGACATCCATCGGCATCTCCTTCACATTCCACTTACCCACCAGTTCGGATGGTTTCTTGTCGTCATCTTTGTTACATCCGCTGAAAATACCCATCGCACATACGAACAGGCAGCAATACATTAAACTTTTTCTCATCATTCTTCTACTTAGAGTTAAACATAGTTTTTTTATAGCGGCAAAAGTACTACATTTGCCGGCAAAAAAAATCTTTATTATGAAACATTATGACTTTGATGAAATTATTGAGAGAAAAGGTACAAATTGTATCAAGTTCGATGCGCTGAAAGAGAATTTCGGACGCGAGGATCTGATGTCGTTCTGGATTGCCGACATGGATTTTCGCACGCCCGATTTTATTGTCGACGCGCTGAAAGCACGGTGTGAACATCCGGTGTTCGGATATACGTATCCGCCGGACGAATACTACAACAGCATCATCGATTGGGTGCGCAACCTGCACGGGTGGGAGATTCGCCGCGAATGGCTTTCGTATATCCCCGGCATCGTGAAAGGATTCGCGTTCGTGCTCGATCATTTTACCCGCAAAGGCGATAAAGTCATAATTCAGCCGCCGGTGTATCATCCGTTCCACTTGGTGCCCAAAGCGATGCACCGCGAAGTAGTCTGTAACCCGCTGCGCAAAACGAACGGCTCGTACGAAATGGACTTCGAACATCTCGAATCCGTTATCGACGAAGGTTGCAAAGCCTTGATTCTTTGTAATCCGCACAACCCAGCCGGTATCGTCTGGCCGAAAGAAACGCTGCAAAAGCTGGCTTCGATCTGTACGAAACATCACATCCTCGTCATCTCGGACGAGATTCATGCCGAAATGGCTTACCCTTCGTTTACGCATCATCCGTTCCCGACCGTGTCGGACGAAGCGGCGGCATGCAGCATCACCTTCACGGCGCCCAGTAAGACGTTTAACATTGCGGGGATCGTGTCGTCGTATGCCATCGTGCCCGACGATAAACTGCGTAATGAGTTTTACTCGTTCCTCGAATCGGGCGAGTTCAACCACGGCACGATTTTCGCGTATACGGCCACTATCGCTGCTTACCGGCACGGCGCCGAATGGCGTCGGCAGATGCTGGACTATGTGTCGAAGAATGTGGATTTTGTGGAAGCGTATCTGAAAGAGCATATCCCGCAGCTTTGCATGTACCGGCCGCAGGCGTCGTTCCTCGTATGGCTCAACTGTTGCAAGCTGGAGCTGAAACAGAAAGAACTGGTCGATCTCTTCGTGAATGATGCCGGACTGGCACTGAACGACGGTTCGATGTTCGGCTGCGAGGGCGAAGGATACATGCGTCTGAACGTAGGCTGCCCGCGTGCAACACTCGAGAAGGCGCTCGAACGACTGAAAAATGCCGTAGAAAAAAGGATTTCTTAAGGCGATCTTCCGTTGGGTTGACGACCGGCGGAATCGTTTCATGGTTAAAAGGGTGGATCAAAAACAAAACGTTTTGACCCACCCTTTTCTTATCGACCCGTTCGATACGTGCTTATCGAAGCACTCGATACGTACTTATCGCCTCGATCGATACGTACTTATACGGAGGGCGTATACGTACTTATGCGATCGACGCATACGTGTTTATGTGAGCGGCGCATATACGCTTATGGGGGTGGCGCATACGTGCCGCCATTTCATTCCTTCTCCCGGGTGTGAGTGCAACCGGCCGATTTCGACCGCTTTACAGGGCGAAAGCCGGTTGGCGATGAATCCACTGCCCGCGTGTGAAGTCGGGGAAGTCTACCACCGCTCCTCCGCGTGCGATCGACATTTCCGACAGCCCCGAAATGGCGCTCCATGCGGCCGCGTCGTAGCAGTCCATCGGCGCCGGTTTCTTGTTACGGATCGCGTCGATAAAGTCGTACATCATGATGTAGTCCATTCCGCCGTGACCGGCTTCCTTGGCCTTCGCTTCGAGGGTGCTCCACAGTTTATGGTCGTACTTTTTGAACCAGTCGTCTGACGCATCCCAGCGATGGGGCTTCGATTGTCCTTCGACGTAGACGTGGTTGCCGTCGTTCATCCACAGCCCGCGCGTGCCCTGAATGCGGAATCCGAGCGAATAGGGGCGGGGCAGGTTGGTGTCGTGCGTGACGATGACGGTCTGCCCGTTGGCGCATTTAATCATCGAAGTCACGATATCGCCGAGGTTAAAATGAATCTTCGCGTACGGGTGGTTCGCCCCGCCTTTGTCTACTATGAAGTTGTGTAACCCGCGCGATTGGGTGGCCATCGAGGTGAGCGACAGGAAGCGGTTACCCCGGTTTATATTCAGGCAGTTGGCCACCGGACCGATGCCGTGCGTGGGATAGACATCGCCGTTACGGGTGATGGAGTGCTGCGTGCGCCATTGCGCTTCGGCGTAGGCCGTGGGGCCCATCCGCAGTTCGCCGCCTTCCTGATAGGTGTAATGTACGCCGTCGTTGAATTTGACATCGCGCAAATCGTGCTGATAGCCGCATGTGCCGTGTATCATCTCGCCGAACAGCCCCTCGCGCACCATCCGCAACGCGGCCATCACGTCGCGGCGATAGCATACGTTCTCGAGGATATTCAGGTGCGAACCCGTCGCTTCGGAAACATTGACGAGGTCCCAGCATTCTTCGACCGTATTGGCGGCCGACACTTCGAGCCCGACATACGGCACACCGGCCTTCATCGCCGCGACAGCCATCGGCACGTGCCATTCCCACGGACTGGCAATGATGACACAGTCGAACTCCTCGTTGTTCAGCATCTTCTCAAACTCGCGCTCGCCGCCCGTGTATACCTTCGGCTCGGGTACGTTGAATTTGGCGATGTGCTTGAGCGTCTTTTCCAGCGGCACTTTCTGTATGTCGCAGATGGCAACGATTTTGTTGCCCGGAATGCCCAATACGTTGTTGATGTGCTCCTGACAGCGCGAGCCGGTACCGATAAAACCGAAGCGCAGCATGCCGTCCGATTTGCCTGCGGGCTTCTTCTTCTGCTGTGTCGCTTCGCCCGGCTGATTCACTGCGGCCATGGCCTGATCGGTCACAGCCAATCCTGCGGCGCCGATACCGGCAGCCGTTACTTTCTTTAAAAAATTGCGTCGAGTATTTTCCATATCGAATTTGTTTAGAGATTATAATATTCTATTTTGTTGCCAAAGATACGATATATTTTTGGCAAAGTAACCATCTAAACCATGCTTTTTTATGTGGTACATCTATTCGCAAAAAGCAACGTTACTGTTCTTTACTTTCTGCAGGTAAAAGTATCTCGAAAGAACGGCTAAAAGCGTTGATTTTACTTGCAATGCATATAAAATCATGATTTTTTTGTATGTTTGCCGTTGATTCGTAAAACAAAATATAGACGTAGAAACAGAAACATGATGAAACATGCAGCAAAACCTGCCTTTTTGATTTCCGGTTCTCTGCTTCTGGCTGCCGGCGGAACAGTCAAGGCACAAAGCAAGAAGCAAACGGCGGAGAAACCGAATGTCGTTTTTATCATCGCCGATGATTTGGGGTACGGCGATCTGAGCTGCTACGGACAAGAAAAGTTCCGGACACCCGAGATTGACCGCGTAGCGTTGCATGGCGTGCGTTTCACCCAATGTTATTCGGGCACGACGGTCAGTGCGCCCTCACGTGCCAGCCTGCTTACCGGCCTGCATACGGGACATGCCTGCATACGGGGAAACAAGGAAGTGGAGCCCGAAGGACAATTCCCGCTGCCGCAAGGTACGAATACGTTCTTTAAACTGTTTAAGGAGGCCGGCTATACAACCGGGGCCTTCGGGAAGTGGGGCTTGGGATCGCCCGGCTCGGAAGGTGACCCGAACCGGCAATACGTCGATGAGTTCTACGGGTACAACTGCCAACTGCTGGCGCATAATTATTATCCCGACCATATCTGGCATAATGATCAGCGCATCGATTTTCCCGACAACGATAACGGTGCGTTCGGTACGTATGCGCAAGACCTGATTCAGGAGAAATGCCTTGCTTTCCTCGACGAGCATCACCGCAAGCCGTTCTTCCTCTTCGTGCCTTGTGTCCTGCCTCATGCCGAGCTGCTCGTGCCCGAAGACAGTATCATCCGTAAGTTTCGCGGGATGTACCCGGAGAAACCTCACCACGGTACGGACGATGGTCCGGCATTCCGTAAAGGCGGTTACTGCTCGCAGGTCTATCCGCGTGCCACTTTCGCCGCCATGGTCTACCGTTTCGATGTATACGTCGGGCAGATTGTGCGGAAGCTGAAAGAACTGGGCGTGTACGATAATACGCTGATCATCATCACCAGCGATAACGGGCCGCATCAGGAGGGAGGCGCCGACCCGGACTTCTTCAACAGCAATGGCGTCTATCGTGGCTATAAACGCGACCTCTACGAAGGAGGGATTCGTGTGCCGATGATCGTTTCGTGGAAAGGGCGTGTGGCCGAAGGAACGAGCAACGACCTCATGTGTGCCTTCTGGGACTGGATGCCTACTTTTGCCGAACTGACGGGCACCCGAAACGTGCAGACCGATGGCATCAGCATACTGCCTGCGATCACCGGCAAAGGAAAGCAGGCAAGCCGTGATTATCTGTATTTCGAATTTTTGGAACTGGGCGGACGACAAGCCGTACGCAAAGGCGACTGGAAGCTGATCCGACAGAATATCCGCAAAGACGGAGGCACTTACGAATTGTACAATATCTCCTCCGACCCGTCGGAAAATCATAATGTCATCTCCGAGTACCCGCAAAAAGCCGACGAGTTACGGGCGCTTATGGAGCAGTCGCATGTCGAAGACCCTAACTGGTCGCTTTTCAACTGACGGTAAAACAGAGGGGTTTGATTTACTGTAGGTATTCGGTCATTGTTTTTCCGGTATCCTTTTATTCCTTCACATAAGCCGGAGGGAAGGGAAGCTTTGTCATCTGCTTCTCACTGCAATTCTTATTTTGAGGATACAGAATCCTGTAAATTAATCTGTTTTCCTTTCAAAGAAATAGATTGCAAATAATCGGTTATACTGTCTTTATTGCGCTGCTTTTTCAAGTTCTATTCGAGCTGTGAGTTCTTCTTGGTATGTGGTCATAAACTTGTTTAAATCCATAAAAGCATACCCGACTAAGCGATAGAATAGATTCTTGTATTCTATCTTTTCTATTGCAGTGAACAGTGTTTTACCACCTTCCACTAGTTCGAATGTTGCCTGCCACTCTCCTGTGAACATTCTACTATCCATCTCAAAACTGTAGAAAGAATGTGGTCTCTTCTCAAGTGTCTTGAA
>NZ_JAUMYS010000092.1 GCF_030528505.1 Tannerella sp. | reverse complement strand
GGCTGTTTTGTTAACGCGGTCGACAGTTTTATAAGCGCATTGTGAAGAATATATAACGCGGTCGGCTGTTTTGTTAACGACGATGGCAGTTTTACCAACGCAGTTGATCGTTTCGCAAACATCGTTAGTTCTTTTCTTTTTGCGGACGGGTGTTTTATTGATACAATCTCTTATTTTGCACAAGCGGATGATTCTTTTTTCGTCTGACTTACTTATTTTGCCGCTGACGTTTGTAAAAATACCCGGGAGAATAGTTGCTATGAAAAAATACTTGATTGTTTCTCCCGGGCCGCAACGGTTTATTTATACCTTGTTGCGAAATGTGAACGCGCTGATCCGCTTATATTCGGAGCTGTTCGTCCCAAAAACGGATTGCACGTATTTTTTTACGTTAAGCGCGATATCGACCATGCCGGTATGCTCCGAATACAGAACGGCGTCTCTGGCAGCGAGCGCGTTGACTTGCGCTGTGGTAGCCTTGATGACGATCTGATTCGCATCCTGAAGTCTCAGTGCATAGTTTCTGAGCGCGTCGATTTTAAGATCGTCTTCATTGGGCTGATAGAGCGGCTGAATTTCCAGAATGGCGATGATTTGCAGCAAATGCTCGACCTGATTGTCGAAACTCTGTTGCGAAACGGAGATGGTGCGTTTCGGTGTTTCTTCCGCGTTCTCTTCGGCGGGCTTCATCTTTACGGATGAGGCTCTGCGTCCTTGAATTTTTCGATTAAGGGAGCGTACGCTGTCGACGGTTTTGTCCGATACGCCGGACGCTTTCAGTGCACTGAGTATCCGGGTGGCTAAAGGTTTCAGCAGGCTGAAAATCGTCTGTCTATCGGCAACAGCTTGCGTAAGCATGGCTTTCGCATGTTTCACGTCGGCAAGTGCGACGCGGGCTTCGTCACGTTTTTTGTTCAGCTCGGCGAGCTTGAGTTCATTTCTCGACGGATTATAGGCGGCTCCGTAGTCCGTGCAGAAAGCAATCAGCTTTTCAAATACTGCAACATTCTTCGCATGTCCTGTTTCGGTAATCGATTTCATCGGTTCCATGATTTTTGCATTAAATGATACTTACGGCTTCAAAGATAATCCTTTTTTTTGTATTTACAAAAAAAAGAAGATGTTTTTTTTGAAAAAAGAAATGAATAGCCTCACGAAATTATATATTCCGCCATTTGTCGTATCGAGATGATGAATCGAGATAATGATTATAAGGAGAAAGGGATTGGAAATGAATAGCAAAAATATCCTATTCATTTTGCCGTATTACCAAATGGATTTCATAAAACGTTCTCATTTGGTTTCCGAAAAAGACATATAGAGGAATAATTATAGTTTATATTCTACTCATATTCCTTCGGGGTTATAGGCAATTCCATAGATGGAGTGATTTTTTTGTTCCTCTATATGCTTACAAGCTGCTTACTGCCCGATTTTTGTCAGTATCTCTCTGATATCGTATTTGTGAAGGACTTCATCCTCAAGATCGAACGTATAAAGCATACGGTTGTGGAGATCAATGTCGAATGTTGTGATAAAATGTTGTAATTTCAGCTCGGCTAAAGGCTTACTCTCCCAATCGAACAAATAAATGCAGGGTAATTTTTTTCTGCCGGTTTGATAAGTCTTTTCATCTTCATTAATGTATACAACTCCCCAAAAATCAGGAAAAACCTTTATAGTAGCAAATGTATAGATTCGTTCCCATAGCTTTTTGTTCTGAATATCTTCGATATCATCTACTTTATCGCCGACACAGAGGGTTCGGGTAAACATTCCGTCGAGCGAATACATGTTCAAATAATTTAGCCCGACAGGCATTTCTACGACGATATTGCGAGCCGGATTAAATTTGGTGATGGTCGACAAGATATTGATATCTTGCATCTCTTCGAGTTTAACGCGATTCAATGAATCAAAAACAGCCGGATGCAGTTGTTTATCTCCTTCGATAAGATATCTGGTCTGTTGCGTCTGCTGATAGTTGGCTTCTTTGCAAAAATAGCGCGTGGAGTCGATGATAAAGAAATTGAACAGAAAAGGCGGCAATGAGTCCCGCATAAGATGCATGTCGAGTTTTCCGGTTTTAAGCGTCTGTGTAATATTAGCATTGAATACTCTCCCTCTTTGAAAATCGTAGATGCCGGCATGCAATTCGTCCCGCTCGTTGAAAAAAGTAGCCGAACTCACCCAAGGAGCCTGAATAAATTCATTCGGCCCATTTCCTTTCGTTAGCAAGCTACCCAAGTAATCATATCGGGGTAAAGAATAACAAGCCCAAAGATTCTTTTGTCCTTTTCCTGAAAAAATAATCATCGTATCGCAAATCTGAAAATCCTGTATACCGATGATGTCGATATCGGGAATCATCTCGCCCGAAAGGGTAAACGTCTGAGGAAATTCTTTTACATAAACGATCTGATCTTTGAATCCCATAAAGGCAGTGGGAGAGGGCTCGCGCGAACTTTGACAACTTACTAACATGGAGAAAACCATGATAACGATCCCTAAAAATACGTTTTGTTTCATCTGTTTCAGGATTTAATTTATCGTGAAGTGAATGATTTATGTTATTTTCTTCTACAAACGTACAAGTTATGACGAAAAGCTCCAAACAGCTCACGGCGGATTTTTGTTTTTTTAAGGCCTCGAAATGACCTGTTCCATCGCAAACACAGTTTGGAGGATGAGGATATGTATTCCGTTCTTTCTCTATCTTTTTATTTTTTATTCGAAACGGAAAACGTCATATCGCATCTTGTCATCATCGGGATATTCTGCGTTAGGATGGTCTTTGATAATAAAAAAGCCTTTTTCAAAAACGCCCCATCCTCCGTTCAGATTATACGTATCGTTCGATAACAGAAATTCCTCGATTACGTTTAAATCCCAGTCGAAGACCGTCAGAAACAGTTGTTTGTTAAAAAGCTGCTTGTCTATTGGCATTCCGGCCGTAAAATCGACTCCGCTTACATGAAGCCTGTAATAACACTTTCTGTACGGGTCGTAATTGACTTCGTAGAAGTGAACGTTTTCGATCAAATGCCGATACCAGTCTTCCATCGTTGCCGAATGCGTTTCCGAGGCTGTATTACGCGTATAGCGGCTGTCCGCTCCGTAGCTCTTCGCCGTTCCGGTGTGCAAATCGAAGGTGTACACGTTCGAGTTGAAAGGAAAATTGTAGATCACCAGCGGAAAATGGAAGGTAACGTTGGGATGTTGCATCCATCCGTATAGATGTCCGACTCCCTGCTCGGCACCGGTATACGGAAGGACGATTTTTTTGTGTTTTCCCTGCCGTAAATCCGCCTCGTTGATGTAAAATATAGATTCGTCTCCCATTTTAAGGGTGACGTAATACAGCGATTGGTTGTGTGTGTCGATATATAATTGGATTGAAGCGTTCGAATAGTTCGATGTATTGATGATATATTCTCCTTCGTCGACCGTCAATTCGTGCTTTTCGTGTATCATGCCGGTTGTGTCGAGCAGATAAACGGTTTTGTCGGCCAAAATCCAGATCGAATCCGGCGATGTGGCGTATAATCCGTTTATTTCGCCGGCAACGGCTTGTTTTCCTTCGCGGTAGATGCTTATATTGTGAACCACCTTGTTCGTAAAATCAAAAACGTTTAAAGCATGCGTTTGATCGTTATAACCGATTAAATAATCGTTCGTATTCAGGCTGAATGCGGTTTGGGTATGATAATGGGGCAATGACGTATCGTCGAGGTCGATAGACAATGTATCCCGCTCCATGCCGATGATGGTTTCCGGGCTTTTCTTTCTCTCGATCACTTTCTTCTCGTGCGAACACGCGAGTATCATCCATAGACCGGCAAGGATTAAACAGAACGGCTTCATTTCATTTTATTTATACGTATGTTTTGTGTTGTCGGGCTCGTATCGTGTACGGTTTGCTTCCGGCGCGTCAAAGATACGTATCGAAAACGTTTTGTGTATCGCTATGGGTATATTATTCTGTCGCTTGTCTATGGCGTGCCCACTCTCTTTGTCGACAGGTTTTTCCGCTTTTATTTCTATCGCGTTGTCTCTCAATGCTTCTGCTACACGGCAAAAGGGTGTGCCCGAAACATTTTTTCGGCACACCCTTCTGAAATTAGTAGCCTTATGAATTAAAAATTAATCGTACTTCTTCTTAATTCCTTCGTTTTGGGCGCGTTCGTCGGCTGTAGCGTTCGATGTGGTGACGACAATAACTTTCGGAGCGTTTTTCCCGCCATCTTTCATCTGCCGGCTCTCCGCGTTCAATACGGAGATGCTTTCAATATCTTGTACGGGGATATCTTCTATTTGTTTGGAAGAAACTTCTTTGCCATTCAAATAGTACTTGACAGCCTTGTCGTTGTGATTTATCTGCCGCGCCGGATCGTTCTTTATGGAGCATACGGTTCCTTTGGTTAAGCGGAAGTTGACCGGTAAGGTGAATTCGACCGCAACGGGTTTACCGCGTTGTTTTCCGGGTTTCCATCGGGGCATCTCTTCGATAAGGCGAATCGCTTCTTTGTCTAACGACGGATCGACGCCCTGAACCACTTCTACATCGGATATATTTCCATGTTCATCGATGATGAACTGACAAACAACGCGCCCCTGAATACCGTTTTCCTGCGCGATCGCCGGATATTTGATGTTCTCGGCGATGTATTGCATCAAAGCGCCTTGTCCGCCCGGAAACTGAGGCATCTCTTCCACAACCATAAAGAGCGATTCACCATCCGATTTAGTCGATGGCCGGCGGTCGTTTCGCTTGCCTTTCTCGGAGGAGGTATATCCTACAACGACAACTTCGTCGAGGTCTTCTTTCTTACGCTTCATCTCGATTTTCCCGACATCGCCCGAAGCCTTCGGCACAAGAACCGCGGACGCCATCCCGACATACGAGAAGCTCAGCGTATCTCCGGCCTGCATGGTAATCTGAAATCGTCCGTTCTCGTCGCTGATGGTGCCGCTGTGTGTTCCTCTGATGACGATGCTCACGCCGTGCAGCGCTCCCTTCCCGTCTACTACGGTACCCGATACGACGAGGGTATCTCCTTCGTTCGTGTCGGACAGGTTTTCGGCGTGTCCCTGCAACATGGGCAGAGAAGCGTCGAGCAACCCGGACACGCGCTCGGTCATCGCGCCCGCGTTATTGGCTACGAGGAGCAAGAGCGCCAAGGGCAGGACTAACGTGTAGGCCACCAGCTTCACTTTGGGCGATTGCTTGGCGTTAAGCATCCGGATGCGCTTCTTCAACGGCGAAGTGTTGAACTGATTGGCGAGTACGGCCTGCACGGGCTGATGCGCCATGCGCAATAAATGATACTGGTAGCTTCGGGCGTCGGCACCGTCCTTTACCACCCGATGATCGACCAGAAATTCGAGATTGCTGTGAATCTCTTTTTTCAGCATCCATGCCATCGGATTAAACCAGCAGAAGGCACAGAACAACTCGGCCATCAAAATGTCGAGCGAATGATGTTGATATACATGTACTCGTTCGTGTGCCAAAATCTCTTTCAACTCTTCTTTCCGATGCATTTCGGGATGGATAAAAATCCAGCTGAAAAACGAGAAAGGAGTAGCCGGATGTTGCAATCGACTGACGCGTGTCCCCTCCATCTCCATCTGTGGACTGCGCCACCGTAACCATACAAGCTGCGTCAGGCGAACCATCAGCCGCAACAGCAGCAATCCCGTCACCGCCAGATACAGCCACAGCGCATAATCTCCCAATGAATAGGTCGCGGGAGCTTCGACCGACGGCGTCACCGTCAGTTCCGGCATATATTGCGTGTACGTAAACGCCGCTTCGGTTAGTGCATGGCTATGCACAAACCATTTTGAAAAGTCGGTAAACGGATATACGACCGACAAGAATAAAATGCCTTGAAGCAAATAGCGTCGCAAGGTAAAAAACGTGTCATTCCGATAACACCATCTGTATACCATATAAAACACGGCGATTGCCGCGTTCACCTTCAATAAATAAGTCCAAGTTTCCATCGTTTTCTATTTTTGTTTTTCAATAATACGGATAATTTCTTTCAAATCGTCGGCCGAAATCTTTTCTTCGCGGGCAAAAAACGAGACCATTTCTTTGTACGAGTCCTGAAAATAATCGCGAATAAATCCCGACATGAATTTACGCTTGTATTCTTTCTCCGAAATCAGCGGTTTACACAAATTCGTCGTTCCTACGCGCCGCATCTTCAAATATTTCTTCCGATCCAGGTTTTTAATGATGGACGCGAACGTCGTATAAGGCATCAACGGCTTCCCGCTTTGCTCGTGATAGCTGCGAATCGTGCCTTCTCCCAGTTGCCATACAATCAACATGGCTTCTTCTTCTTGCTGTGTTAATTTTTCCATGATTCTAATCGTTTTATATTACTAATCGACCGCAAATATACGAAAGTTTCGTAGTGTTGGCGCGAAAGTGGTGTTAAAAGATGTTGTCGGTCGATATTTTTTTCGTATCGTCCGTGAAGATGTTATGATGCGCCGGGTAATGTTTCGATAAATTCGCGGCATGTCCCGAACGGTACGTTTCGTTTCCGGAAGAAACCGATCAACTTATCCAAACGTACTTCGGTCTTATTTCCGGCATTATGCGTCACCGTGTAAGGTAGTCCTTTGATTTGCTGTATGGGCATGAATTCCCACGGATGGAAGTAGGTGACAAGATAGCCGTCGTGCCTGTATGTATGGAGCGCCATTCGTCGGTAGAGGGCGCCGGGCAGGTGATGAAAAGACAGCCAGAAAAGCGGGAAACGCACGTTGGGAGTCGTTGAGGCAGGCAGCTGGAGCAGCCCGTTCTGCCGAAACCACGTGCGCGGTTCGCGCCAATGGTTGTATCGTCCGGGGATATAGGTGGGGTTGAGAGAAGAGTTGTAGCGGTATCCGGCCTCGAAAAGCGCGGCATCCGAGACGTCGGCCATGCGGGGCATGCGGAATCCTTCGACACGTTGGCCGGTGAGCACCTCCAAAAAGTCTTTCGAGCGTTTCAGATCCGCTTCTTCGAAGGCGCTGTGCTCGTAACCATGCGAAGCTATTTCGTGCCCGTTCTTACTGATCTCACGGATCAGTTCGGGGGCGTTCTCCGCGAAGCGAGCAGTACAGAAAAATGTCGCTTTTACCTTGTGGCGGGAAAGACAATCCAATATTTTCCGGCAACCTTCGGACGAGATGCGCATCTGTTCCTCCCACGACAGGGATAACCCGTATTCAAACGGCATGTCGAACTCTTCGATGTCAAAACTAAGCAGGATCATATTTCGTAAAATAGCGTGTTATTTCGAACGTTTTATGATTGGTGAACGGAGGGGCTGAATTCGGACACCCGCTCGTCCGTCGCGGCATAATCGCGGGTCATCATCTCATAAATGAGCTTGAACCAGATCAGCACGCATGGAAGTGCTTTTAATGCATATGGATGGATGTAGGGACGGTAGATAGAAGACGGGAAGAGGTCGGACGGTGACATGCTGGTTATAATAAATGCAAAGATAAGCAACGCGATGTCTCCTTTCGAGCGCTTCCACGGAACTCCCCAGAACCAAATAGCTACGCCTGTCAGGGCTACAATGTAGCTGCTCGACTCGCTACCGGTACTGAACAAAACAACAAACAGCATAACGGAGACTAAAAACATCCGTCGGAAGACCGGAAAGGCATATTGCTTGACGCGCAGATAGGGCAAGGCGAAAAGAATCAGTCCGGGGATGATCAACCACATGTCGGAGTAGTCCGGATTGCCCGATATTTTTCGTACCATGCCCAACAACGAGATATTCTGAAAACGCGCGAAATGATTGGCGGCGTTCTTGGCGATTAAGTCCGGAAACCACTCGCTGTATTGATTAAGGATGTATTCGGGGGAAGAATACAACATGGGTAAGGCGAAAAACACGATACTCCATCCGATCAGGGAGAGGATAAATTTTGTTTTGTGACGCGAGAAAAAGAAAAAGGCCAGTCCTACAATGCCGTAAATCTTAACAAATGTGCCGACAACGATGAATAAAGCGGCCCATACGTCTTTCTCTTTCTCGATACAGACAAAAATAAGAATGAGCATGGCGCCAATAACGATATTGAACTGTGCTACTCCGAGTGCGGTGTACAGTTCGTTGGCACAAAACCACATCGTAAACAAAATCTTCTTTCGCTCAAAAGGAAGTGAGCGCATGGCCATAAAGAGAAAAGCGCTCATGGCGGCAAGCCACAGCAGATATCCGAACTTCACCGGAAAAATGGCAAACGGCGCGACAATCATACTGAACGATGGCCCATAATGATTGACGTCGTGGTACACTTCCGGATACTCGGCATAGAGCGGTAATTGTTCTACTACGTGCCAAAATACGTTTCGGAAGATGATAAAATTGTTATTGGGATGCTTAAGCAACCATGCTGCCAATACTGCAATGCCCCATACTACACCAACCGTCGTGTAACGGTTAAAATAAGGGTGACGGAATACTTTCCTTATGTTTTCTCTCCAATTCATAAGCACATTTTCTCTTTTCAGGCGATGCCCGATTTATCTTTCTGTATAATAAATAGATATTCTTAAAAGATACATTGCTTTATGCGACAAATATAGCCGTTTTTGTATGGTTCTCGTGTGTTTTTACATAAATTATGTTTTATTGGATTTGCCCATGAAGAGGAAGAGTGTCTTTATGTCTGTCTGTTTATCAAATACTTGTTTTTTTATGTGCTCGACTGAAATGACCCTATTATCGAAATGTATCCATATACTTTTAGATTATCTGAGAAGATTGGAAAAGAAGTCTGGGTAAAAGAACAAAAAGCGAATCTTGAGATATCGAAAAAACACAGTACATTTGCAATGCTTAAAAATCTGCCGGAGAGTATGTTCTCAAAACATAATTCAAAATATAAACACATGCTGATTTTCATAAACAATCGACTGATGGGCAACTTTCATAAGTTGATAGGAGTGATTTTGTGCTGGATGATTTGTTTATCGGTCTTTCCTTATGCCAAGAACCACCGCTACCAGATTCAAGAATTACTTGATAAGGCTGAAGAGATGTTAAATGCCGATCCGTCTAAGGCGATATATTATTCGAGTCAGGCTATTACTGAAGCGCAAAAAGTAGGAAATACAGGCTATAAGACGATGGGACAAGCCATATTGGGTGAAGCGTATATGAATCAGGGCGATTTTAATATCGGTTTTGAAATATTGACTCATGCGCTGGAGGCTTGTCCGTCGGATAGTTTGCATTTAAAGGCTTGCATATTTCTTCACCTGTCCGGAGCATACTTAAAACTGAAAGATTTGCATAAGGCTTTTATGTACGTGGACAAAGCTGCTGATATTTACCGGGCACAGAATGATTCGTTTCATTTGGCCCGTTGTTATAATGCACGAGGATTAGTTTATATCCAAAAACCGGATAATGTTCGCGCCAAAGAAAATTTTAAAGCGGCTTTGAGCATTAATCGCAAGATGAACAATCTCTCATCACTTGCTGCCAACCTGAATAATCTTTGTTTGTATGAAGGAAACAGTGTCGAAAAGGTTGCCTTATTAAACGAAGCGATTACGATAAATCGTTCACTGGGAAAGATTTGGGCTTTAGGTGAAAATTATAATAATCTTGGAACACAATATTTTTATGCGCACGATTACGATCATGCTTTGTCCGCTTTGGATACGGCTATGAGCCATGCCACAAAGATCAATGCAAAAGAACTGATTGCAGATAACTATCGTTATCGATCGTGGGTTTATGAAGCTCAGCGAGATTACAAACAAGCTTATACATACTTGTTGTTACTTTACGAGGCGGAAAAAGATTTGTTGATGACGAATGAAATGAGACAAATCGAATTGAATATCGTACAAAAACACCTCCATGATAAGGAGCAACAGATGATTCTGCAGGAGCAAGCGTATCAAATCGACTTCCTCCGTTTGTGGATATCTATTGCTGTATTAGCTGTAATTATCCTTATGCTTGCACTCTCTTATGCGGTATATCACTATCGGCAGAAGAAGAAACTGGTGTTGCTCGAAGCATCCAGGCAACTCGAGAATCATGAAAAAGAACTTATGGCATTGAAGTTAAAACAGTCAGAAAGTGAGGCGCGAACCGTACAGCAAGAACTTGAGCACCGCCGAAAAGAGTTGACCAACCTTGCTTTTTTTATTCGTAGCCGGAATGATTTATTGGCACAGATACAGGAAAAAATAAGAGCGGGATATAAGCTTTCATCTGCCGAAAGTGAACGTCATTTACGTGGTATTTATACGTACATCTCACAATTCAGTGCTCGTGATACGGAAACAGGAGTTTTAATCGATGAAATAAATCGGCAATTTATCGAACGTCTCTCACAGCGTCACCCCAATCTTTCCGGAAATGAGAAGCGTTTATCTTCTTTACTGCGTGTCGGGTTATCGACGAAAGAAATTGCCTCCATTATTCATTCTACCCCTAAAACGGTCAATATGGCACGTTATCGTTTGCGAAAACACTTGAATCTCGAAACGGATGACAGTCTTACCGAGTATATGAAGCAGATATAGACGACCTCATTCGGCAGTAAAAATAGATTACTAATTTGAATATGTTTTTAAGTATAGATAGTCACTCCTTAAAAAGCCCAATTTTCTTCGCCTTGTAAAACTTGGAA
>NZ_JAUMYS010000091.1 GCF_030528505.1 Tannerella sp. | reverse complement strand
GTCACATACCTTAGTATGCTCCCTCACCCTCATCCTTAGCGCCTTGCTTTTTACCTATTCTTACACACCTGAAGAGGGTGTGCCCAAATATTGCATTTTGACACACCCTCCTACGCGGCATACCGAACGCTGACCGCTGACTGCTGAATGACCATTAACAATTAATTTAGTGCAACTTGTCATAAACTTGTGGTTAAAGCTGAACGCTGAATACTGATGGCTGACCGCTGAATAACAATTAACCATTAACCATTGCTTCCCTCCCTCGGCCTCAGGCGGTGATCCGTCTGAGCAGGGAGCAGGGCGAAAGAAAATCAGGCTGTCCAAAGCGCAGCGAGTTCTCTGATTTTCCGCCCTGCGAGCGCAGCGAAGACGTGTGAAGCGCACGAAGCCTTGACCTTTTGATTACTTTTGGGTCAAGCCAAAAGTAACAACAAGCATAAAGAAAGAGGCTGCCTGAATGTGCGAACATTCAAGACAACCTCTTCGGAGTTAATCCATTTATTGGTAGGTTTACGAGACTATTTTTTTACTTTCTTAATCCAGCCCGATGACCCTCTGACGATGGCTGCACCTTCCGGCATAACCAGATCGTACACCGCTTCACCCGCTGGTTTTACCGTACGGAAGACCAGTTTGCCTCCGAACGTATAAACTTCGACCGTTTCCCTTACAGGAGACGTCACATAAAGCCGCCCGCCGGCAGTCCACACCTGCCTGTTCGCCTCGATGAGTTCATTACTTGTCGTCGTATGTACCGTGATCTTGAAGGGAATTTCGTTTTTAGCGAGGGTAGAACCGTCGGTAAACGTAAGGTGGAGCTTCTTGATCTGCGCATCGTAATTCCCTTTTTCAACAGACGGATCAGCCGTGTACGCAACATGAACCATTTCCCTGACAACGAACTGATCGGCAGCCTTACGGAGCATATTCGGTTTGATTTCGAACTTCCAACCGTTTCCTTCGGGAGTGATCGTTAACGTATACTGCTCGATAAGCGACTCTGCCAGTTTCGTTTTCTCCTGATCCAGTACAAGGCCTTTGGGCAGATTCAGCACGAACGAAAGCGTAAAGCCCTGATCGGTAGGAACGGTTAAAGAGAGCGTCACGACGTTCTTTTTATCCGTATCGGGCACGGGCAAAGCCGGAGGCGGGGGAATCACGATCGCGTCCTGCTTGCTGACCGTTACGTTACACGTTGCCTTGAATCCGCCGATTTCCGTCTGAACGGTAATTACAGCCTCTCCTTCGCCTACGGCCCTTACCAGTCCGGTGTCATCGACCGTGGCTACGCGTGTGTTCGAAGACGACCAGATGACCTCCCGGTCTACGTCTTCGTTCCAGGGACGTACCGTGTCGCTCAGCTGAATCTGCGCTCCCACCATCAGCTGCACTTCACTTATGTTCAGATCGACGGAGGAGGGCGCTTTCCGGCCTTTTTGCGTGATGGTGACCGTCCGCGTCTGATTACCCGCCTTAACGGTTACCGTGGCCGTACGATCCTGCGAGTCGTTGTTTGTCGTTGTCGTGGCCTTTACGGTGCCGTTCTTTGTTCCTGACGATGGCGACAAGGTGAGCCATTCCTCGGACGAAGTGGCCGTCCAGTCGGTATTCGATTGGATTGAAAGATACAGATCGTCGGCTACCTGCATCATGCGGGCCGTTTCGGGTGTAACCGTTAACTCGGCCGTTCCGGGCGTGACCGGACTTTCCGTAATCGTCCCGAAATCTTTCCAATCCGGAGCCGCTTGATAAAGCGCCTTCTTTCCGGCCGGTACTTTTAAGGTGGCGGCGGAAAGCGGAACGCCCTCAAAGATATCTGGATCCACAGAAAGTGGGTTGTTCCATTGAACGGTTACCTCTTTCAGGTTCTCGCAATGTCCAAAGGCATACCAGCCAATTGCAGTGACACCGGCAGAGATCGTAATCTTTTGTAATGCCGTGCAACTGACAAAAGCCGAATGTCCGATCGCAGTAAGCCCTGTGGGGAGTGTAATAGTTTGTAAAATAGTGCAATTTTTAAAAGCTCCAGCTCCGATTGTCGTAACGCCGTCAGGGACAGTAAAGGCGGTGCCCGGTTTCCCTTGGGGGTAACGGATCAATTCTGTCTTTCCTTTATTATAAAGCACGCCGTTTTCTGATTCGTAATGGGTATTAGCCGGATCGACATTGATGGCTGTCAAGGCCCAACAATTAAAACAGTCGCCTCCGATCGTGTTAACTTTAGCTGGGATCGTAATGCTGTGCAAAGTATTGCAATAACTAAAAGCAGAGTTGTCGATCGCAGTAAGCCCCGTGGGGAGTATAATGTTTTGTAATGCTTGACATACATAAAAGGCCCCATCTCCAATTTTCGTAACGCCGTCAGGGACGGTAAAAACAGTGCCCTGTTTCCCTTCGGGGTAACGGATCAATTCTGTCTTTCCTTTATTATAAAGCACACCGTTTTCTGATTCGTAATGGGTATTAGCCGGATCGACGTTAATGGCTGTCAAAGCCGGACATATGTTAAATACTCCGTATCCAATCGTCGTAACACCTGCCGGAATCGTAATGCTCTGCAGAGCTTCGCAATACGCAAAAGCTCTCTCTCCGATTGTAGTAACACTGGAAGGGATCGTAATGCTTTGCAAAGCTTCGCAACGCCAAAAAGCTCTGTTTCCAATTGTAGTAACACTTGCCGGAATCGTAATGCTTTGCAAGGCCTCGCAACCCGCAAAGGCCGCGTCTCCAATTTCAGTAACGCTGGCAGGAATCGTAATGCTCTGCATCACCCCAAGGCCTCCAAGGGCATCGTTTCCGATTTTAGTAACGCCATTTCCGATTGTTACGGTTTGAATTTCGTTTCCGTACATTCTCCATGGTGAGACGATGAGGGCGTCATAGTCAGGTATGGCTCCTGTTCCGGTGATGGAAAGGGTTTTGGTGCCGGCATCATAACTCCACGTAAGCGGCCCGGCTGTGCCGGTTACGGCTGTTCCATCCGTAATCGTCCCGAAATTTTGCCAAACCGGAGCGGCTTGATAATCGGCTACTTTACCGGCCGGTACTTTTAAGGTGGCGGCGGAAAGCGGAACTCCGCTAAAGATACTTGGAACTACGGGAAGTGGAGTATCCCACATTACGGTAATTTCCTTCAAATTCGTGCATCCGTCAAAAGCATAGCTTCCGATTGTAGAAACTGAAGCCGAAATGGTAAAGGTTGGGGTTGTTTTCCCGGCAGGATAACAAATCAACGCAGTCTTCGACTTATTGTAGAGTACACCGTCCTCCGCGGTGAAAGTCGCATTGTTCTGGTCAACGTGAATGGCTGTTAAGCCCGATCCAACAAAAGTATTTTCTCCGATTACGTTGACATTGGCTGGGATCGTAATACTTAGCAGGTTCTGGCAAGCTACAAAAGCGACGTTTCCGATCGTAGTAACACTGGAAGGAATGGTAATGCTCTGTAGTTTTGAACAGTTAATAAAAGCCTCGACTCCAATTTTAGTAACGCCCTCCCCGATCGTTACGGTTTGTATTTCGGAACGGTAAGCCTTCCATGGTTGAGGAGAAGCGTTAGAATAATCCGGCATGTCCCCTGTTCCGGTGATGGAAAGGGTTTTGGTGCCGGCATCGTAGCTCCACGTAAGCGGCCCGGTCTGGCCGCTTGTCTGCGCCTGCGCGCAAAGGGCAATCAATAGCCCTGTTACAAAGGTAAAAATTTTCAGTTTCATACTTTTTAATGTTTTATGTTTGACTAAAGTTTTAAAAATGTGTTCTGTTTTTCTTCGGCCTTTGCGGCACCTCGTATGGCACCGCAAAGGCGAAGATGAGAAAATGAGTTTTTCTCTTTACTGCATGATAATGAAAGAAATATTTAATTAAATGATCGTCGTCGAAGGTGCATCGTTTCTTTCGGCCTTATACTATTTCTCCTCAAAAACTTTTTCCGTATGACCGCAACGGTTGTTGCGACACACATATACCACATACGTGCCGCGCGGTTCCTCTTTTTCCGATACCGCATACATATACGCCCCGCAGTGCGGACATTCTTTTCCTCTTGCCATGTTACGTTATTTTTTTAAGTTATCAAACTCTTTTTTTAATTATTACACAATTGCTTTTTTGTCTGCTTGTAGACTTGTATGATGTATACTCCGCTTTTAAGTATCAACGTATGTTCTCCAGCAGAGAGTACTTCCATTATCAACCCAAAAGCTTCCTTGGCGCCTGTGGTTCATTTTTTTTTAAAGGATGAATCAAAATTTAAAAGAAACTCCCATGTGAAAAGCCGATAAACGGTAGCCTGTTTCGGCAAATGCCGCTAACTTATCGGAAAAATAATAGCGTGCGCCAATAAATTCGGAATGGGCGAAATGATATGTCGGCTTCGTTTCAGGGATTAAGTCCGAATCAATCTCTTTATTTTTACTGGTAACCGATGTTGTAGCTATATTTACCCCCAGCATTAAGCCGGCATACGTATCTAATCTTTTTACGAACTGATAGTGAAAGGCTCCTCGTGTACCTACAACCCAATCATTCCACCTGTATTTGAACTTATAAGGCCCATAACCTTCCTCGTTAGAGTCGGTTATGAAAGAAGCATATGCTCCTACACCTACCGAAGCCTTGCCGTTAATCAGACCATCGATGATGCATCGCTCATAAGAAAGCGTAAGGGTAGGAATACCGTCAATTTCATCTCCGTCCAGAAGATTACCGACTACGACTCCCAGGTTCAAATTGTTTTGACCTTTTGAAAAAACGTCCTGCGCATGGATGACATTCCAAAAAGAACCCATACAGATTAGAGTTAAAAAAAATCGTTTTGCCATAAAAAAAATGTTTGTTTTTAATTGTGCCTACTTGGACAGGGCTTCGGCATTCCCTTATATTCGTTGTGTTATTTTTTATTCATGATACAATTGCAACACTTCGTTTTCGGTAAGCGCACGATTATAAATTCGTACATCATCCAACACTCCGTTTAAAGGGAACCAATGATCCGAAAATTTTCCTAAATAAATATCTTGTCTGTTTATTATAGAAAAGTCGGGAATAGCATTGCTTGCCGATTTTAATTGCCCATTGATATATACTTTAACTTGATTTTTCCCTATAGCATAGACGATGTGCACCCATTTATTCAGCAGATCACCTTTCAGCACTCCAACATCGATTTTTTGTGCCCAGGCTTCATATGTTGCAAAATGTGTGCGTATTTCGTTGGAGTTTCCGATATATTCTAATGCAAATCCTCTTCTATCATGAGATTTAGCAAACAAAGTATGTGCTGCTCCGTTATTGGTAGAGCGCCCCCATCCGTCCATTCCATACCAGCTTATTGGTTTGACAAATAGAGAGATGGAACACTCATTCTCAAACTTTAGAGAATTGGAATTTTTTATCAAAATATATGCAGGCTTTGCTAATCCTCCGAATAGATATGCCCCTTTAGGATTCCCCTTTCTATCAGGACATAATACTGCGTTTTTTACAATGCCGTGATTGTTATTTCCACTTTCATCATTAGCATTTCCACTAAATGGGTAATACGCTACAAGCCCCTCGTTAATGGTCTGATGAGTCGCTTTCGATTGAACAAGCAGATGGAACGACGCCGTGATTTTCGTTTTATGATCGGTGGCGGTAATGGTTGTTTTACCCGGTTTTAGTGCCGTCACCGTTACGTTATCTTTTTCGATGGTTGCCGTTGCCACCTGCGGATTACTGCTGGAGATGCTGTAATCGCCGCTACCGGCCGATAGGATGGGTATCTTTTTCCTACTTTTTTCAACGATCGCGATCGTTGTGTCCTGCTTGGCTAATCTTAAAATCTGAAAACGGAAATCAGTGTCGGAAGGATAGGAGACGAGGCGATTATTGGGTGAATTTTTAATTGAATGTTCTGATATTAATCCAGGATATATTTGCCTGTAGCTAAGACCATTTATAAATCCGATTACTAAATTGCTAATATTGATTATGTCTATTCTTCCGTTTACTGCGTCAGAGTATCCAATTGATAAACTAACGCCTTTTGAATGTAGTATCTCCCCTAGTTCATTTTTAGGGTCTTTCATCCCCTCACATGTTCCTATATAGAGCAACGAATGTGGAAAGAAGTCCTCTTTGAAATTCTTGAAGAAATATTGGGATATTGCCACGTATGTGTTTTCTCTCTTTTTTCCATTTCTTTTTTCATCAATAATAAAACTTGCAAGTTTCAAGTCTTTCCAGTCTTTGAAAGACTTTCGGTCGTTTTGGAACAATAAATTATTGGAATCGTTTATTTCTTCGCCTGTCACCGTCCAAGTCGTTTTACTCTTTTGATCATATGTTCCATGACTCGAAATAAAGATACCGTCATATTCGTTAAAATGTTTTTTAATAAAGTTTCTGGTGAAATTATCCGATTCAAGCAGCGTTATATTTATCCCATTATAAATGCATGATTTGACAAAAGCTCTTAAGTCTGTAGTGTTGTCTATACGATTCTCGTCATTGGCTTGTTGGTGAATAATTAGACACTTAGGGTATACACTTTTTTCTCTTGAGAGGAGCTTAACAGATGCTATACTGCCTTGTTCCTCTTCTTGTTGGAGTGAGCGAGGGGCGAGATTTTCGTCCACATCGGCCCAAGGGTTAATATACCAAAACACCCATCCGCCATTTTTGTATTTGAGCGCGAGCTTATCGGTTTCGAACTCAATTGTTTCTATTTCGGGATTGCCCTTAAACTGATCTGCGACCTTCTTCAGTTCTTCGACCGGATTATCGGACAGTAGCGCCTCATCGGCTACGGGAGCAATCGTTTTGTGTACTTTGACGATGGCTTCCATTTGTTGCTTCTCTCTTTCTTCGGCCGTAAATTCTTTTTTCTCACAGCTGTTCAGCAGTATGGCGGCGAAGAGTAGCAGGATGTGATATTTTTGTTTCATGTCGTTTATTTTAGTCGATTCCTTTTTTGTTATGTCGATCACCTTCTCCGGTACTTTCAGGTATCGGAGAAGATGGTTTCATGCTATCTTTCCGGATTAAAGCTGTTTGGTCGAGAATTTTCCTTTGATTTCAACCTCTTCTCCTTTTAAGGATGAGCCTGTAGAGAAAGTCCCGCTAAAAGTTCCTTCGATTTTGCGTGCTCCGTATGTGCTTGTCGTCCCGATTCGGCTAATTGTAACCGTAACCTTGTTGTTTTTTGCCCAATACGTACCGGTGCCCGGGGTACCTCCCAATACCATGGTGGTGCTATTGGTCGTACCTACTTTAAAACTACCGACTTCAACCTGGTCGGGAAGCGTTAAGGAAAAATGTTCTTTGGCATCTTCGCTATGGGTAATCATACCTATTTGCTCCATCCAAAGCGTTTCGCCGATTTGATACGTCTTTCCGTCTACGGTAAACTCGTTAGCTCCGCCCGAAGCGGCCTCGTCTTTTCCACAACTACCTAATAAAATCAGGCTGGCTGTCAACATCATTGCTGTTCTAAAAAAACTCATCATCATTCAATTATTTGTTATTTATTACATTTATGCCTACTCTCTATGGCTTTTCGGCTTCCGCCCTTTTATTATTCTTTCTGTATACAGGATGCTTTACTATTTGATACTTATTTTATGTTATATTCCATTTTAACCATTCAAATTATTTCTTTGCAAAGAAACTTCAAGATGTATTTACAAAAAATCATTGGCTCTTTATTTTTATCCGAATTGATTTATTCGGATACTTTTTTGTGTTCGGACGCACATGCCCGACGATATTCATTGGGCGTAAGTTGCTCAAACTGTTTGAATGCGGTGTAAAAAGTTTGGGCGCTTCCGAATCCGGCTTCAAGAGCAATCTGCGCGATTTTGCTATTCCCATTGCGCAAAAGTTTTTTTGCTTCTTCTACACGGTAGAAGTTAACGTACTCTACAAATCCTTTTTTCATACGGCTGTTGATCAATATGGAAAGATAAGTTCGGTTGGTTCCGATATGTTCTGCCAGTAGATCAAGTGTCAGAGATGGGTTCTTATACATTTTTTCCTCTTCCATACAAGATAGCAGTTCTCGTAGCAGATTGTTGCTTTTTTCTTCGGAGAGTCCATTCTCATTTTTATTATCATAATTGTTTCCACAATGTAGACTAAATGTCTTTGCGGTTAATTCTGCCACCTTTCTGTTTTGCTGAGCCAATAAAATATGACTTTGTATTTTCTTTCTTTGTTGGTAATATGCTGATATGAAAAATATAAGAAGAAAGATACATATCGTCATTAGCCAACGATTCTTCTGTTTCTGAGTTTGTAAAAGTAAACCGGAGGTCTTGATTATCTGATCTTTTTGCTCTGTTTCGTACTTGGTTTTTAACTCCTGAATCGTAGCATAGCGTTCTTTGCTCTCTGCCGAGTCTTTCGCTTCCACTCTCATTTCTAAATATCGGATTGCATTTTCTCGATCGCCAACCTGCTTATAGAGATTGGCAATATCGTTATACAATATTTCTTTTTTGGCCCAATCCGTATTTGATTGGTGCATCAGGTCTAATGTATAATGAGAGAAGTAAAGTGCTTTTCTATAGTTTTTTATACTTGTATAGGTCTTACTCAATATCGCACATGCAGCGATCATTTGGATGGAATCTTTTTGCTGTTCGGCAATCGCTAATGATCTGTCGGCCTCAGCTAAAGCCTGCAAAAATTCTTTTTTGTGAAAATAGGCTTCTGCTTTGTTATTATAGATATACGTCAACTTGTTTCTTACATTTATTTCTTCGGTATCTATACGCAGAGCTTCATTGCAGAACTGTATACCTTCATCAAATTTTTGTTGTTCGATAGCTGCTCCACTTAAACTAACCAACAATGCGGATATGGCTTCATTGTTTTCTGCTTCAACGGCCAATTTATATGCGTCACGTAAATATTTTTCTGCGGTTGCAAAATCAGACAGTTGATAGTAAAAATAACCGAGATAGCTGTATACGAACATTGTATTGTTTTTGTTATCAAGGTTTTTTGATAACTCCAACGCTTTATCCATATACAATTGCATGGAGTCGTGCTTATGTAATCCAAAGTATGCAAGTCCTTTATTTAGAGAGAGTTTATATTCGATTAAGTGCTCGTTTTCAGGCTTTTCTTTTTTTAGGAGCAGATATGCGGTGTCAGCCAGTAAGATAGCTTTCAGGTGGTTCCCGGTAAAGTTCTTCTGCTCTGATAATGCTGTATAAACCTCAATATGTATTAGTTCATTTCCCCTAAAGTTTAAGTCTAATACGGCGTTAAAGCAAGAATCTGATGTAACATACTCTCCTAAAAATATACATGCTTCTCCTTTTGTTTTCAGGGCGGCTGCAAATAGAGAGTCATTATCCAACCGGTCGGCCAATAGTATGACACTGTCTAATGTGAGTAAGGCATTGGCCGGATCTTGCCGAGACAATACGATGCCTCGATTCAGTTGTGAATAAGCAGATTTTAGTTCTTTTTCATTTAGAGGATCAGGGTGATGTCCACAGCCTGAAGCAATTAGAAGTATTACAAATGATAAAATTGGAAAACAAATAATTGCCTGACGAATAAAAACAGGAAGCGTTCTGATAAATAAACAAATAGATGTTAGCATAGAATATGAAAATTAGCGATTACGTATAGAGGTTGCTCATATTGTTCAAAAATTAATTCATTTTATGCAGTGCGGACATTCTTTTCCTCTTGCCATGTTACGTTATTTTTTTAAGTTGTTTGTTTTAATTGTTTCTTGCTTTGCGCTTGCAGAGCGGGTTCCGGCCTTGGTGCAAAAACGTCTAAGCGTTTTCCCGAAATCGTCTAAACGTTTTGGTTAAATCGTCTAAGCGTTTTTTCGAAAACGTATAGGCGTTTTGCTCCTTCGGCTTCGATGCTTTTATTTTTCGTACTTTTCGTATTTCAGCGTTGCCAGCATTTCTTTCAGGTTTGTTCCGGGTCGGAACGTGATCTTCGAGTTGCGGATGAGCGACGCATTGAATTCTTTCCGGGTAACTGCCCCTTCGCTCGAGAGCGAAACCTGAAAGGACCCGAACTCGCCGAAACGAACGATTCGTCCTTCGGAGAGATGGTTGATCAGTGCTTTGACCAATACATTCAATACGGCTAATACGTCCGTATCGCTGACGGTGGTAGAAATGTTCGAGATTTCTTTACTCAGTTTTCTGAACGTCACTTCGCCATCGGCCTTGGCCGTAGCATAAAACTTTTTCGGTTCCGCAGGCTTCGACGGATTTCCCTTTTCTGTGATAATGTATTTTACCGACATGGTTCACTTAATTTAATCGTTCAACAATTGTTTTATCGCCGGCAAAGGAACGCAAAGAAATGTTTACAGCACTCCTTTTTGTTTGGTTTTTTTATCCGAATTGATCAATTCGGATACGATTCTGTTGTGTTTTCTTAAAAAGAGACGATTTTATGGTTAGTCAGCGTTCGGTCGTTGCGTAGGGGCGAACCTCTGTGTTCGCCCTTTTGTGTGTCGGATTATCCGAACGCAAATTTCGCAAATGGCGCAAATCAACGCGAATAAATCATTTTGCGTCGGGTTAAAACAACCATGGTACGCACCATAGAGACGCAATAATTTGCGTCTCTACCATCCGTGGCCGAATCGGTTGCTATGGCACGCGAACACAAGGTTCGCCCCTACGCGCGGCATCCGATGGCTGAATGCTGAACGCTGACTATTATCTCAGGCTTTCAGTCCTCTAAACAAAGTATGGGCATCGATCCCCCACCCTTGCGGGATGGGGCTGAAATAATCCGGGCTTTCAGCCCTTG
>NZ_JAUMYS010000008.1:30238-62222 GCF_030528505.1 Tannerella sp. | reverse complement strand
ACTAAACAACTAAACGCCCCGAAGGGGCATAACAACTAAACGTCCGAAGGACTGACCGCTGATTACTGAAAACTGACGGCTAAAAGAAAAACTAATTAAAAATTATATCATTATGGGACAAAGAACAACATTAAACATGGTAACAGCCGAACAGACCGATTGGCTGTTTGAAGGTAATAATTCGCTGCCTTACTTCTGGCTGCTCTTGCTTGACCGGACAACCGTCGAAGCCGTTAAACCCCAATGGGAGAGCTGCGAGGCAAAATGGAAAGAAGAAGAAAACGAAAACGAAGACGAAGAAGACTGCTTCGAGGAAGACGACGAAGAGGAAGACGGAGCATATCCCGAACCCTTCCGACTCACACCGGCACAGTTCCGGCAGAATGCCGAGCGGGGAAGAATATTCCTCACGGCCAACTCGCCCGGTTCGGTGACGCTCTATAACGATTTTGTACAGTTCATCGACGCACGGCTCAGCCCGGAGAGCGTCCTTGAAATCGATCTCTACGAAATCCGTCATTTCCATGACTCGTTAGAAGAATTCTTCGAGTATATCGACGAGACGGTAGAAGACGTAGAAACCGGTCGAACCGGCATAACCGGTCTGATATGCGAACGCGATGCGATCGGAGACGGAACGGGATTTGCCTGTGTCGAAGCTTTCGAGGAGCTTGATTCTTATCAATACGCGATGAAAAACAGAAAATAAGCAAGTCGTTTGTTCTTGCGATGTGGAATTGTTGCGATGTTGTAGTGTTGAGTTGTTGATTTGGCTGAATGCTGACTGACACCTTGCGAACTTTGCGGAATTCTTTGCGAACCTTGCGGTTTATTTTACCGCAAAGCACGCAAAGGAAATCGCAAAGGGCGCAAATGTAATTGTTAATTGTCAATGGTTAATGGTTATTTTCCGGGTACATGATTCGGCATGTACCACGCATGACAATTGACAATTAACCATTGACCATTAATTCACGCTGACCGCTGAATGCTGATTACTGAATGCTGACTGACACCTCAACGCCCGAAGGGCATCGTAATTCGTAATTTGTCATTCGTAATTATTGTAGCCAACAACTCAACAATTCAACACCTCAACACCCGAAGGGCTGAATGCTGACCGCTGACTGCTCAATGACTATATTGTATCCGTGAAGAATAATTGAGGTATTTCACTAACATCACGATGCCCATCACGAACGATGTCCCCAGAATAAGCATGCCCACGACGAGCATCCGTACGGCTTCCCACGAGCCTGTTTCAAATTCGTAATATTCCGAAAGCAACGCGAGGGTCATGTATAAACTGCCCATTACCAAGAGTACCGAAAGAATCGAACCCAAAATAACTGCCGGAAGAATTTGTTTACGAATCAGAAACAATACGACTAACAATACCGCCAATCCGATCGTGATCGGATGGAATGCCCCGATCAGAAGAAGTGCAAAAAAAGCTTCGGGAATCCATTTCGTCCATGATTTCGTTTTGTTCATCATTTTCTGTATTTGATTATATCTGATGATAAAACGAACGCCGTCTTTGATTATTGTAGCGCGTTCGGTTTTTTTCCTGTTCCGCTGACAGACGCTTTTCTTCGCCTTAAAAATAAAACGGCCGCAAGGAGTCATTTCCTCACGGCCATCGTCCAAAATAGCACTTAGTTTATAGCTCCCTTATCGATTCGGGAACCAAACACTAAAAAAACAAAATCGTTTTTATTTCTCTTTGATTTCGGGCAGAAGGAAATCCGTAAAGCATAAAGCCGCCAGCGCCGTGCCGTAGCGACGTTCGATGGTCATTCCTTCGGTTACGAAATTCAGATCGCCCAGATAAAACTTGCTGTATGTACGCTGATGCAGATCGTTGATGACGCGGATCAGACGCGCTTCCAGCTCTTCGATGCGGTAACGTCCGCTCACTTCGCAGACCAACCCGCCGGCTTTCTCGTCGAAATTCTCGTCCTTATACATCCACGCATATACGAGTCCGGCCGAGATAAACTCATCCTGATACCCGTGCGAAACGGCCATAATCGTTTTCAACTCCGACCCGAACGGAGGCAGATCGACCTCGTCCATCGTCACCAAATGGGCCGTAGCCGGAATAACGGACGAATACGTCATGATGTTAAAATCGGCAATTCCCGCATCGAACAATGCCATGTGATACGAACCCGCATGCTTTTCCAGATCGGAATCGCCGCTACCTTTTGCCATAAAAAAGGTATTCGGAATCAGATTTCCTACTTTCTTTACCATCTTTCAAATCTGTTTTTAAGTCAATTAATATTCAATGTATGATTCATCCGCCTGCCGTTAATCATCATTCGCAGACTTTCAACCCAAACGGCCGACAAAAATACAAACATCTTTTGTATTTTAAGGCGATAAGATGTAACTATTTTATGATTTTTCGGAGAATGCTTACGTTTTTGTATTAAAAAACGTACACGACACCGAGTCCGGCCGTGCGGAATCCCAGTTGAGGCGTCAGGGCGAATTGTCGTTCGTCTCCGTTTATCCCCAGCAGCCGATGCCACACGGGCAGCATCAGGTAGCCTATTTCGGCACTGAGTATGCCGACGCCTGCTCCGGCTATCACGTCGCTTACCCAGTGAGCGTTGTTGATGACCCGCAACGCTCCTACTGCCGTCGCTGCGGCATAACCGCCTACGCCGATCCACGGCGAATGATCACGATACTCCTTGTACAGGATATGCGCCCCGGTGAAGGCTACGGCCGTATGTCCCGAAGGGAAAGCGTTGTACTCGCCCCATTGACGCGGACGCTCTACGCCCGTCAGGTCTTTCGTGGTGTAAACGAACGCGAACATAACGCTGTACGAAGTCGCCAGAATCAGTGTGCGGTCGCGGAAATTGTGTCGCGCTTCGACGCCCGGTACGAAGTCAAGCCCCCACGCAACGGCGGCCGGCATGATTTGAAGCGAGTTGTCGATACCGTAATGACGGTCGATATGTTTGTTGACCTGCCTTGCAATGTGTTTGTCGAAACGTCGGATCGGGCTTTCATTGAACCGCGCCGCCGTGCCGTAAGCGATGCATAACGTCGGTACAATAAATCGGGTGATGGTCGGCTGACGCTTTCTTCCTTCGGCTTTACCCAGCGAGACGGTAGAAAATCCTTCCGGCGAAAAAGCCGGAGATACATTCGAGTTGCCCGTCGTAATGTGCGAATTTTCTTCGAGAAAGCGCAACTTCCGCGAAACAGGAGAAACGCCGAGCGTGTCGCCCTCCGCATGTGTCGCGCAGAGAGAACAGGCGATACCGAACAACGAGAGGAAGCATCTTTTTATCATCCTTCGGTCGGTGTATGAGAGATGAAATAACGCGTTACCGCCCATCGGTAGAGGAGATAGACGAGTACTCCGAGCAGACTCCCGGCAATCATCCCGGCCCATACGTCCGACACGAAATGAGCGCCCAGATAGATGCGCGAATACCCCATCGCCAAGGCCCAGACGAAGATGCCAATTGTGTACGGCCACTTTTTAATCAGCAGCGACGAGAGCATGGCAAAGCCGAACGCGTTCGTCGTATGGCCGGAAATGAATCCGTACAATCCGTTGGCGGTGTATTCTTTCAGCAACCTGACGTGTTCGAGGTAAAGCGGGTGCGTCGTGGGGCGGAAGCGCGTAAACCAAGGCTTGAAAACCAGATCGGAGGCGGCGCAACAAAGCAGAATAATCAGTCCAATCGAAAGGGAAGCCGGTAGCCGGTCAGGTCTTTTACGGAGGTAAAACCAAAGCGGTACCAGCACTACCGGACACCAGATGAGCGTACCCGAAAACGGCCACAGCAACGCGTCCGTCAAAGGAGTGTGCGTGCTGTTGATCCACGTAAACAGATCGTGCTCGTAGGCCAGCAGTTCTTCCATTTCAACCGGTTTTTAGGTTCATGACGACAAATCTTTTTCTTTCAGTTTTTCGAGCATGTCGCGGGTCATTGTGTCCAGATCATATTGCGGCGCCCAATCCCATTCTTCGCGTGCGCAGGTGTCGTCCATCATGTTCGGCCACGATTCGGCGATGGCCTGACGTAACGGGTCGATGCGGTATTCCATTTCGAAGTCGGGCAGGTATTTTCGGATCTGTGCGCAGATGATTTCCGGGTCGAAGCTCATCGAAGCGATGTTAAAGGCGTTCCGGTGTTTGAGGCGCGACGGGTCGGCCTCCATGAGTTGGATGGCGGCATGAAGCGCGTCGGGCATGTACATCATATCCATAAAGGTGCCGGCCGCAATGGGGCAGAAGAACTTTTCCTGTTTTACGGCCGAGTAGAAGATGTCTACCGCATAGTCGGTCGTACCGCCGCCCGGAGGAGCGACATACGAGATCAGTCCCGGGAAACGTACGGCACGCGTATCTACGCCGAAACGGCGGAAATAATAGTCGCTTACCAGCTCGCCGGTCACTTTCGTTACGCCATACATCGTGTGCGGGCTGCGCACCGTGTCCTGAGGGGTTTTGTCTTTCGGCGCGTCCGGTCCGAATGCTCCGATCGAGCTGGGGGTGAATACGGCACATTGCTTCTCGCGCGCTACTTCGAGCACGTTCAACAGTCCGTCCACACCGATCTTCCACGCCAGTTGAGGTTTGGATTCCGCCACGGCCGAAAGTAACGCGGCCAAATTGTAAATCGTGTCGATCTGATAGCGGGCTACCGTGTCGGCAATCTGTTGACCGTTCGTAATGTCTACCGGAGCCGAAGGGCCCGACTCGGCCAGTATTCCCTTAGGTTCTGCACCCGCAATGTATCCGGCTACCACATTTCCGCTGTAACGTTTTCTCAGCTCCATGGTCAGCTCCGAGCCGATCTGCCCGGTCGAACCTATCACCAATATGTTCTTCATCTTTTTTGTTAGTTAAATTAAATGGATTACTTCCAATTTTCGAGGCGCAAATGTACACGATAATTTTTTAATTTAGGCACAGCGGGGAGAAAAGATTTTGCGACGTAATGCGATTAACCTGTTTCCGTTTTCAGAACGTGTCTCGCGGGAGTCGTCAGGGAGGGCTTCGGGCAGAAAAATACATAAAAACAAGGCAGGGTTTCATGAACCCGGAGATATTTTGTAAGTTTGCATCCGTTCGGGAATGTGTGTATTTCCGGACGATTGCAGAAGACATCATACCATGATATGGATACTAAATCAGTGAATAAACCGGATATCCGGGCGTTCGAATCGCTGTTTCGGCGGATGCAGCCGAAACTGTTTGCTTTCTGCCGTAAATATATCGATGACGAAGAATGTGCCAGAGATATCGTGCAGGAATGCTTTATCGGGTTATGGGAACATTATGCCGAAAACATCTGTTCTTGCGAGTCCTACCTGTTTCGTTCCGTGCATAATCGCTGCCTTTCCTATATCCGTTCGCAAAAAGTCAGCGCAGCTTATGAAGAGACGGTCAGATGGCGTATCCGCGAAATCGAACTTCATCCTGAACCGAACAGCCCTTTAGTTGATCTTTACGTTAAGGAATTGAACGGGCTCATACACCATACCGTCGAAAAACTACCGGCAAAATGCCGGAAAATTTTTGAAATGAGTCGTTTTCATGGTCTGAGAAATCACGAAATCGCCGAGACATTGGGACTTAGCGTCCGAACTGTAGAAGTGCAGATATATAACGCACTAAAAATCTTTAAAACAGCTTTCAATGATTATTTGCCGATTCTGTTGATCTTTTTTTCGTTTTTCGCTAAGTAGTCCCTGCGTTTCGTGCGTCTTACCATGAAAAGAGCAGAAGAAAAACATGGAGCAGATCGATACGCTGATCATAAGATACCTGATGGGAAGCGCTTCCGCCAACGAACAGGCGACGTTGCTGACATGGCTGGAAGAAAGCGAATCGAACAGGAATTATTTCCGTTCGATGAAAGATGCATACGATTGGGGCTGTCTGAAATATGACCCGAAACCAAACGATATCGAGACGGAATGGCGGAAATTCCGCAAAACAGTCTCCGGTAGCCGGTCTCTCAGTCAACGAACAGGCAGTCGTTTCTTTGGGCTGCGTTACGCTGCCGTCTTTCTGATCGGAGTCTGTTCGGCTTGCTTCATATACCGCGTTGCCACGCAAAAGAAAGACCATACGGTTGCTCAAACCCGAATAGAAACAGGTGTCGGCGACAAGTCGAAGACAACGTTACCTGACGGAACGGTAGTCTGGTTGAATGCGTGCAGCTCGCTTCTATACGGCGACTTCTCCGGTGATAATGAACGAACGGTTTATCTGAAAGGGGAGGCTTATTTCGAGGTGAAAAAGGATAAGCAGCGTCCTTTCTCCGTCCGTACCGACAAGTTGACTTATTGCGTAACGGGCACTTCCTTTAATGTATATGCGTTCGAAGAAGAAGAAACGAGCTCGGTTGCTTTGCTCGAAGGAGGGGTTACGATCGAAAGTGGAAAATGGTTGCATGCCCTCCGACCGGGTGAAGTATTTACGTATGATAAAAACACCTGTACTTTTAGGGTCGAGAAGAAAGACGTGGAGCTTTTGGCTTCATGGCGCCGGGGAGAATTTGTCTTCGATAAGATGACGTTCGGTGAGCTGATCCATCGCCTCGAACGCCTTTACCGTGTGGAATTTATCTGTGAAAACCCCGAAGTCCGACACGCTACTTTCGGAGGCACACTCAAGGATTATGATTCGCTCGAAACGATCATGAACGTGCTGAAGACGAGCCTTCGAATCCGTTATACGATAGAAGAAAACAGGGTGTTGATTCATTGATATTCAAATGTAAATATAAAATTATAAACCGTTTAAAAAAAGGAGGAATGCTTATGAGGTAGATAAGAAGATAAGAATCAAACTGCGGGGCTCTGCTTTGTCAGGAGATACCCGTTCGACTGTTAAGTGTAACGGTCATCGTTTTTTAATCAAAATAACAACAATTGTTCTATTAAAATCGCAATACAATAAAAAAAATATGGAAAATGCATTGTATGATATGAAAGGTCACTTTTATCAGACCTTACAGCTGTGTCTGAAAATCGGTCTGACAGCCGTTATCCTGTTGGCTGTTTCTCCCGTTTTGCAGGCAGGAGTGACGCATTCGCAGAATGCAAAAATTAATCTTGTACTTGAAAACGTAACTTTCCCCGACGTATTCCGCGAAATCGAAAAGCAGTCGGACTACCGTTTCTTTTATAATCGTGCGGTCGTCAACACAGAGGCCCGATTAAGCATTCGGACAGGAGAAAAAGAACTGACCGAAGTGCTTAACCAGCTGTTCGGCAATACCGATATGAATTACCAGCTGGTCGATAAATATATCGTGGTTACGAATAAGGAAACCTCGAAATCGGATGCTGCGGCTTCATTACAGTCGGATAATCAAAAACAAATCTTCGGACAGGTGACCGATACCCAAGGCGAGCCCGTGATAGGAGCCAATGTGGTGGAGGACGGGACGACGAACGGTACGGTAACCGATATCGACGGACGGTTTACGTTGACCGTTTCGCAAAATGCAACCCTCAAAGTGTCTTATATCGGCTATCTCGAACAAACATTGCGCGTGGCCGGAAAGGAATCGTTCAATATCGTCCTGAAAGAAGATACCAAGACGTTGGAAGAAGTCGTTGTCGTGGGGTACGGTGTGCAGAAGAAAGCGAACCTGACCGGTTCCGTTTCAACCGTTAAATACAATCAAGAGCTGGAGAACCGCCCGATTACGAATCCTTCGCAGGCGCTCTCCGGAAAAGTATCCGGCGTATGGGCCAGCCAAAACTCCGGTGCTCCGGGTTCCGACGGTGCGACGATTCGTATTCGTGGTTACGGCACGCTGAACAATACCGATCCGATGATTCTCATTGACGGTGTGGAAGGGCGTATGTCGGACGTGAATCCGAGCGACATCGCCTCGATCACGGTACTTAAAGACGCAGCATCGGCAGCGATCTACGGTTCTCGTGCCGCGAATGGTGTCGTCCTGATCGAAACGAAGAAAGGCGAAGGCGAACAGGTGCGTATCAACTATAACGGTTACTTCGGAGTGCAGCAACTCGGACGGAAATACGATTTGATTACCGATAGCCCCCATTACATGCAGCTCTGGAATAAAGCCGTCACGAACGAAGGCGGCGATCCGTTGTTCCCGCAGGAGGTTATCGATGCTTTCGCTTCCGGTAACGATCCGTATAAATATCCGAGTACGAACTATTTCGATGAAGTCTTCCGTAATGCGTTTACGACCCAGCATAACGTCTCCGCAACGTTTGGCGGGAAAAAGTCGAACAGCTACCTTTCGATGGGTTACCTGAAAAATAACGGTATAATCAAAAATACCGATTCGGAGCGTTATAACCTGTCGATTAACAGTGAAGCCAAAGTAGGCGACTGGCTGACCTTCGGCGGTAGAGGGCGTGTGATGCGTACCGTGTCGAATCAGTCGTATGTCGATTATGACGGAGGCTACACCTCAGGAATCGAACGGGTCTTCTACATGATGTCCAACGGTCATCCGTTCTCTACGCCTTATTTGCAGGACGGCAAAACATACGGAGGCACACAGGCGCTCTACCTTTCGGGACCGAAAGCCGGGCTGCCGATCGTCGATACCCGTAACCCGTTCCCCGATTTGTACAACGGAAAGAACGAAACAACGACGAATTTCCTCAAAGGAAACGTGTATGCTACGCTGCGTCTGTTCGAAGGGCTGACGTTGAGCGCGCATTACAGCGGGCAATATTGGCATCGGAATATCGATAATTACAATCAGCTGGCAACGTGCTATACGGACCTGAACCAGTCGAATCCCACGAAACCGCTCGATTATCCGTCTACGTTGGAGATATCGCGCACCATGGTCGATGAATATTATTCGACCTTCTTTACGAATTTGAATTACAACCGTGTGTTCAACAAAATCCATGATGTGAGTCTGTTGCTCGGATATCAGCAGGAGGCTACGACACGCCGCTATACGAAAGCGAAAAAAACGGATCCGTCCAAGCCCGAACTGCATCAGATCGCTTCGGGAACGAAGAATCCTTTCGCCGATGGGAATAAATACATGTGGCGCATGATGTCGTGGTTCGGTCGGATCAACTACGCCCTGAACGGAAAATATTTGGCCGAGGTCAACCTCCGCGCCGACGCGTCCTCGCGTTTTGCCAAAGGACATCGCTGGGGACTCTTCCCGTCTTTCTCAGCCGGCTGGCGTTTGGGAGAAGAACGGTTTATCAAAGACCTCGATCTGTTCAGCAATTTGAAGTTGCGCGCTTCGTGGGGTAAACTCGGAAACCAAAACATCGGGAACACAGCCAATCCGAGCAACTCCGATTATTTCCCTTATCTGACGGTTATTACGCAGGATTATCCGAACAGCCATAATTTCAACAATACGTTGGCGCCCGGAGCGGCCATCACTGCCCTTGTCGATCCGAATATTACGTGGGAAACGACGACTTCGACCGACTTCGGGTTCGATATGGGATTCCTGAATAATCGCCTGAATCTCGAAGCCGATTATTTCCGGCGTCTGACAACCGATATTATCGTCCAGCTTCCTATTCCATCCGTCTTGGGAGATATGGGCGCTCCGTTCGAGAATGTCGGTAGAATGAAGAATACCGGAATGGAGCTGGGGATAACCTGGCAAGATCAAGACAAAGGCTCGGGCTTGTCTTACAGCATCGGAGCGAATCTGACGTATGTAGACAATGAGGTGACGAAATTCCGCGGAGGCAAATCTCCGGATCAGCTTTTCCTCATCCGAGAAGGCTATTCGTATAAGACATTGTACGGCTTCATTCAGGAGGGTATTTATCAGACCGACGAAGAGGGTGCAACACACATGAAAAACAATAGCTTTAAGCCCAAAGAAGGCTATATTCGTTACAAGGATGTGAACGGAGACGGCAAACTGGATTACCGCGATAAAGAGGAAATCGGTAATACGATCCCGAAATTTACGTATGGTATCAACGGCAGTCTCTCGTGGAAAGGTTTTGACCTGAATGTACAGTTCTCGGGAATAGCCGGAGTGAAAGGGTATTTCAGAAATGACTGGACTATTCCGTTAGGTGTATCCGGAGGAACGATCACGAAGAAGTGGGAGGGTGCATGGACACCGGAAAATAAGAATAATGAAATACCGCTGATTACGCTCGATGCCGATTGGCATCGTCAGGAGTCGTCGTTCTGGTCGGCTAACATGTCGTTTTTAAAGTTGAAAAATATTCAGTTAGGATATAACGTGCCGAGAGATGTTACTCGTAGCCTGTTTTTGCAAAAGTTATACATTTATCTGAACGCAACGGATGTATTTACGATCGTGAGCAGCAAATACGAAGGTTTTGACCCCGAACGGGATTCGTTCGACAGGGGCGGCTATCACTATCCGATTCCGCGTGTTTTCTCTTTAGGACTGAATGTAAGTTTTTGATGTTTAACAATTCAAAATGAAAGAATGATGAAAAAAATAATCTATATGATGCTCACCGTCGTCACATTGACGGGACTCAGCTCATGCGAAAGTTATCTGGACATATTGCCGGATGATAAGATTACAAACGAAATCTTCTGGACTTCACCGGATGATGCGAAACTGGCCTTGAACGGAGTGTACAGTGTATTGAGAAATAATTATGTGTACGGTTATGGAGGCGGTTATGACGCTTGTACGCCGAATGCCTATCAATGGGCGCATTGGGAAGGCAAACAGAAACAGGTCGGCAACGGAACGATTACGTCCGGTATCGGAGGAATCGTTTCTAATCGCTGGAAATATTGTTACGGAGGAATTTACCGTGCAAATTACTTCTTGGAAAACGCGGATAAGATTCCGAATATGGACGCGGTGGCAAAAGAAGTGATGCTGGGCGAAGTCTATTTCTTGCGTGCCCTTTTCTACGACCTGCTCGTGCGTTCGTATGGAGGCGTGCCGCTCGTGCTCAAAACAATCACGCCGGAGGAGGGACGTAAGCTGACACGTGCATCGGCCGAAGAGGTCTGGAAACAAGTACGTCAAGACTTCGACGAAGCCATCAAGCGTTTGCCTAAAAACTCTCCGGATAACGGACGTGCGACGTTAGGCGCAGCATTAGGGATGAAGATGAAAACGTACATGTACACCTCCGAATGGGAGAAAGTGTTGGAATATTGCGACAAAATCGATGCGTTGAACAAGTATCAACTTTTCCCTACGTATTATGGTTTATTCCAGTATGAAAACGAGGGTAATGCCGAAACGCTCTTTGCCTTGAGCTTTATGGACGGGGTGTTTCAGCAGGGAAGTATCTTCGACCGTTACTGGCAACCCCAAAATTTGAAATACGGAATCGACGGCTCCAACTCGGTTGCGCCGACTCAGTTGCTGGTCGATGAATATGAGACCCTTGACGGTACTCCGGTCGACAAGAATGATCCTTACAAAAACAGAGACCCACGTCTCGACTTTACCATTCTGCGTCCGGGTGCTTATTTTCAGGGGCAGTTGTATCCGACCGAGATTAAGAACCATACGGGACAAAAGGTCGGTTTCGGTATCCGTAAATATACGATCGAGACGATGCCGGTCGTAGGTCGTCAATCTCCTCTCGACTTTATGATTCTGCGTTATGGCGATGTGCTGCTGTGTCGCGCCGAAGCGATGATTGAGCTGAATAAGGATATCGATGGAGCGATCGATCTGATCAACCGTATTCGTACCGAACGCAAAGACGTGAAGATGCCGCCGGTGAAGAAGGGGCTAGGACAGGCCGAAGCCCGGAAAACGCTACGTCATGAACGGCGTATTGAACTGGCGCTCGAAGGACAATTCTGGGATGATATCAAACGTTGGAACGCCGGACCGGAATACTATCCGTGCGACGTGTTCGGAGCCTTGGGCGAAAAGCTGGAAACGAAGTTTCCGAACGGGTATAATATCAAGAAAGACAATGTGCTTCCGATTCCCGACAGCGAGATTTCACTCAATAACAATTTGAAGCAGAACGAAGGATATTAATAGGAAAGGAGGTTAAGTTATGAAATTATCGCGTCGTTCTTTCTTAGCGCAAAGCACTGCCGGTATTGTGGCCGGTTTGGGAGTCCCGACGTTTGCAAGCAACACGGTGCCGGAAATTTCAGAGGCAGTGTCCGGCAAGCAACAAGTGCAGGGACGTCTCAAACTGGCGGTATCAACGTATTCGTATTGGGGATTCCGTGAGCGGAAAGATTCCATCGAATCGTGTATTCTCAAAGCGGCCGATATGGGCATCGAAGGGGTCGATGTACTGCATCGCCAGATGGAAAGCGAAGATAACAGCTATTTGCAGAAGCTGAAACGATTAGCTTACGAGAACGGTGTCGCTTTGGTATGCCTCTGCATTCATCAGGGATGGGTGAATCCCGATAAGGAGTATCGTCAGCGGATGGTAGACCATACGATCCGTTGCATTCGATTGGCTTATAAGATGGGAATCCCTGCGCTGCGCCTGAACTCGGGCACATGGGGAACCAGCGGCTCGTTCGATAACCTGATGAAAGCGCGTGGAATCGAAAAACCTATCGAAGGGTATACGGATAATGATGCGTTCGGATGGGTAGAAGATGCGATCTACAAGTGTCTGCCCGTAGCCGAAGAGTGTGGCGTGACGCTCGCTCTCGAAAATCATTGGGGCATTGCCGGTACACCCGAAGGGATGCTTCGGATCAAGAAGAATGTCCGTTCCAACTGGTTGAAATTCCTTGTGGATACGGGTAATTTCCTCGAAGAGCCTTACGACAAGCTGGCTCAGGTACTTCCCGAAGCGATTTTTATTTCGGCCAAGACGTATAACGGAGGCGGGACCTGGTACACGCTCGATCTCGACTATGATCGTATCATCAAACAGATCTACGACGTCGGCTTCAGGGGCTACCTTACACTCGAATTCGAAGGCAAGGAAAACCCCGATACCGCCGTACCTGCTTCGATTAAAATGCTGAAGGGCTATATCGACAAGTATTACACCGACTATATCGCCCGCTAATCGCGTTTTTCCTTTATAAGAGCCTGCCCCACGCACCGTTGGGGCAGGCTTTTTTGTAAGAGCTGCGTTTTTAGAAACTTTCGTTTTCTGTCATTTTTAACCCAGATTCCGCAATAGAAGAAATAAGCATGAATTTAATTCAGGCCTTCAGCCCTCCGAATAAGGCCCGGATGTCAATATACCCCACCCTTGCGGGATGGGGCTGAAATAATCCGGGCTTTCGGCCCTTATAAACCCCGCAGAGGCGGTGAGTTGTTGAATTGTTGAGATGTTTATTTGTTGATTCGTTGATTTGTTGGCTCCACTGATTGCTGAATGCTGACCGATGATTGCAGAAAGAGCCCTGAAAGGGCGAGATCATTCAGCCCAATGCGAAGCGTTGGGGAAAAAGGCATCGCATCTCGGCGGAGGGCTGTAAGCCTGACATAACCATTGTCGTACATTCATACGTCTGATTATTAATGGTAAACACCGAACAGTGTATCGCGTAATTTGGGTTTAACATCATGGAATGCACCGTTTGACTGCTTGGTTGCATCATATACTTTGTTATGCGTATACATTTATTTGTTTATTTGGAGATGTTAATGAGCGGTTGGACTTATCCGAATCTATCTGTTTAAGACAATGACGGGTTGATTTAATTATATGTTTGATAAATACGTTGATGTATGGTTTTTATTTTTAATCTCCGCGTAAAACGCGGGAAATATAGGGCTAAAAACAGTTAGAAATAACGTGAAAAATAGTAGTCGGTATGTAAGATAACAAGGAAAACACAAATATTAAAGCAGAATAAAATGAAACAGCGTATGAGGGGATGGTTTGCCTTCCTGTTTTTACCAATCGTTGGGTTGATTATCTAAAGCAATAGCCACGTTTTTAATCAGAAAACTATTTGTACTTTTGTGGTATCATATTAAAAAAGAAAAAGCGATGGAAAAAACAACCGATATTCCACCTGACAAGCCGGTGCGCTTCGTAAACCGTACCGGAGGCGCGGCATAAGAGAAATATCCGGAACGCGGAATCAATTATAAATGTTTAAAACCAGGAAGAAACATGAAAACAAAACTTATAGTATGGATAAGCGCCTTGCTTTCACTGATGGTTGGATCGGGGTGTGAAATGAATAAATTAGAAAGTTCCGAAGAACTTCAAGTTCGGACAGCAGAGTGCATAATTGTTTACGAGAATCCGGCGACAGACGGCTGTGGTTGGCTTGTGCAGATCAATAATAAACCCTATTTTCCGGTAAACTTGGCGGATGAATACAAAATCGATAAGTTGAAAGTGTCTGTCGATTATCAGTTATTAGACTCGAAATATACTTGTTGGCCGGGAAGATTAATACCTGAGATTAAAATCGTATTGATCAAAAAGCTTCAATAACCATTGTTAAGAGCATCCGTATACATTCCGAACAGAGCCCAAAAGTATTTCCGAGGTCGTCGATGAGTAGTTCCGAGCTTGTCGGCAGGTATTTCGGAAATGCCTGACGGGTATTTCGGAACTTATCAGCGGGTAGTTCTATTAGCACCCGATGGGTAGCTCAGAGGCACCCGTCGGGTGGTTCTTTATAACCCGACGGGTCTTTCCGAACGTGTCGACGAGTGATTCCGGAATACTCACCGTTGACCTCCGAACTACTTCGGGTACGTTCCCGAACTACCCGACACCTGCTTCGGAACATATCCATGAGTGGTTCCGAACTACTCACCCATACGTTCCGAACGTATCGAAATACCCCTCCGAACCATCCGAAATCAGGTTCCGAACCGGTCATAATCTATTTCCGAACCGTATTAATACCCTTCGGGACGTACCTAAATACCGTTCCGAACCACCCCCAAAGATTCTTGGGGGGCGCTTTGCGTCATGATAAATTCGGGGGTGGCGATGTAGCGGATTGAACAGAGCGTAGCGTACGGTGTGAGGGTCTCGCGGATGGAGAGTTGTCTGTGCTGCGCATCGAACGATATGATTTGCAGGTCGTTTCGCCAGTCGACCGCTCTTTTTCTCATCATTTTAAAGGCTGTTTCTTTGGCGCTCCAGCAAATTAACAACGTTTCGGTATCAGGCTGCCGGCCGATAAGGCGTTGTTCCGACTCGCCGAGGAAGCGCTCGTACAGTTTGCGGATGCGTTCGGAGCGGTGCTCGATATCGATGCCGATACGGGGTTGCGTACCGAGCAGGACGGCGGCATAGCCTTTCGTGTGCGAGATGCTGATATGCAGCTCTTCATCAGGCAGGTAAGGAATGCCGTCGGGGTGGTAGGCGATGGATGTTTCATGGCCGAGCATGGTTTTTAACAATGTGCGCACGGCCAGCCATTCCGTTTGGCGGCTGTCGGATTTGCAACGGCTCAGAAACGGCATGTAATCGTCTTTGCGCGTGAGCAGAGCCAGCAGTTCATCGCGACTTTCTTCGATTTTCCAGATTCCTCGCTGCGGGGTTGTGTATTCGGGCAGAACGGGCATGGCTATTTCCAGTCGAACGATTGAATCAGTTCCATCACATCGTGGTGAAGGTATTCGGTCACGGGCGCCACCGAATCGGCATCGACACGTTGTTGATAGTAGAGCGCCCCGCGAAAGAAGTGCGAAACACTGTCGGTGAGCATAAACTGGACAGGCGAGGGCGAATCGCCATCGATCCGGAAGAGCGTGCCGTAGACACGGCGCTCAGGAGCTTCGTAAGCCTGTTCGGAAATCGCCTGAGCATCGCGGGCGCTGCGTGCGACGAGTTCGCGACATTCCGCTTCGCAGCGAGGAAGCGTCTCACGGGTGATGCTTCGGTAGCTGCAATACATTTTAACGTTCAGCGAAGGGTAGGTGACGTTCAGCCAGTCTTCCGTCGTATCGGCGGGAGGCATTTCGATGGTGACGAGCTGTGATACCCGAAAAACATAGGCCAGTTCTTTGGCCGTGAACGAGGTGTATTTCGCTTCCGGCAGATCGATGCGCAGCACGCCGCGCGGCTTCGGCACAGGTGTCGAACAGGCCGCGCAGCCGGCCAATATAAGAATCCACGACAAGCTACGCATTGTTATTTCTCTTTTCCGGGTGCCGGAGGGATACGGTCGAATTTCACTTTCACTACACGCCGTTCGTCCGCTTCGAGTACGCGGAAACGGTAGTTCCGGTACTCGATCATCTCACGGCGGCGCGGCAAAGTGCCTTTGATTTTGAGGAGCAAGCCCGTAAGCGTCTCAATATCTTCCGTCAGATCGCCGAACTCCTCCTCCTCGATGTCTGTCTCGCGGAAGAAATCGTTCAATTGAATCTTTCCTTCGAAGATATAACTTCCGTCGGGCAGTTTGAAATACTGTTTCTCGTCCGTATCGTATTCGTCCGAAATATCCCCGACGATTTCTTCGATAATATCTTCCATCGTCACTAACCCCGACGTGCAACCGAACTCATCAACCACGATGGCGATATGTACCCGGTTGGTTCTGAACTCTTCCAGCAGTCCTTCGATTTTTTTTGTTTCAGGAACGAAATAGGCCGGTCGGATTAACTTTTGCCACTCAAAATCGCTCGTGTCCTGAATATACGGAAGCAAATCTTTGGCATACAGTACGCCGGTCACGTTGTCTTCCGTTTCTTCGTAGATGGGGATGCGTGAAAAACCGCTCCGGATGATGATGTCGAGCGCTTCCTTGAAAGAGCATTTCGCATTGATGGCCTTCATATCGAGGCGCGGTACCATAATTTCATCGGCTGTCTTATTATAAAAATGTACGATTTCTTCGAGCATCTCTTTCTCGTCGGCCGTCTCTTTCGAGATGATCGTCGATTCGTTTAACTGCGATTCGTACTTGTGCTGATGGCCCGGCGAAGCGTACATCCACCGGCTGACCGGCCGGCAGAGCCAGTCGATCGTTTTGAGGAAAGGAGCCGTCGTGCGTGCTACGCGGAGGTGCTTGCCCTGCGTCAGAAATTTGGGAAACCACCCTTTAAAAACGAACAGCAGCAGGCCGATACCGAAAATGCCGGCCACGCATCCTTCGGTCGAGCGAAGGGTTGAACACACAGACTGAACGGCGTACATCCCGAGAATCGTTATCGTAACGATCAGGATGGTTTGCACAATCGAAACAGCCGTGCGTGTTTGCTGCGTCCGGTCTGATAATTGTCTGATAAACTTGTCTCTTGTGCTTTTTTCTTCACGTATTTCGTTCGTCTCGTCGACCGACAGCGAAAATAACGCTCGCTCTCCCGCGGCTATCCACCCTGAAATAACCAGCAGCAAGAGCATGATGCAAAAAAGAATCACAACATTCCATACAGACCCGTCATACACGGTCTGTAATGCCATACTCGGGTAATAATCGTCTGAATCCAAGGAGTAATCTGATGCGTTAAGATAAGGTTAGAACGGCAGGTCATCGATTTCGTCCGTACCTGTATGGACTTCGCCGGACGGCACGGACGGAGCGGACGACGCCGGTGTCTGTGTATCACCTTCCTGCGGTTTGCGCCCCGACGAGTAGAATTCGATGCGGTCGGCATGGATTTCGGTCACATACCGTTTGACACCGCTCTGGTCATCATAACTGCGTGTCCGAATCTTTCCTTCGACATAAACCATCGAGCCTTTTCTGACGTATCGTTCCACAAACTGCGCACGGTCACGACTGGCTACGATATTGTGCCATTCCGTCCGTTCGGGAATCTCCGTTCCGTTGGCAAGCTTATATCCGCGTTCATTCGTTGCCAGTGAAAAGTTGGCTACCGCATTTCCGCTGTCGAAATAACGCACATCGGGGTCTTTACCCACATTTCCAATCAATATAACTTTGTTCAGTGACATAGGACTTATAATTTATAACGGTTTGAGGAACAAATGTAGGCGTCTTTTACGAACTGTACAAATTTATGGCGGAAAAAAACGACTCAATCCGAAATTATTTTTCTTCTATCTTTGATAAAATATTGATTATCAATTTCGGGAAAGGGTATATGTCGATAGATTCGCGAGTGGTTCGGACGAGTTTTTTTAACGCCGTATTTTCTTTCTCGATCTTTACGATGTAGCATGCTGCGTGCAATATCTGATGCGAAAGGATATGCCGTATTTCGTCGACGACCGGGGTGAATTCCAGGTGTCCTGTTTCTTGGAAAAGTTTTCCGAAAGCTGGTGTCTCCTGTAAAGCGTTCAAGTCGGCCGGTGTTTCGGTTTCTATCATCGGCAACTCAAACAGTCCTTTCCAGATATCGTTTCCAGTACGTTGATGCAGGTAAGTATCCGTGCCATGCGTGATAAAAAAGTAATGGAAGAAGCGGTCGCGCGTTTTCGTTTTATGTTGTTTGACGGGAAAGCGGTGCGGATTGCCCGAAGCATGTCCGGCGCATTGTTTCACCATCGGGCAGTTCGTGCAGTCGGGATTTCGGGGGATGCAATGCAACGCTCCGAACTCCATCAGCGCCTGATTATGCTCACCGGCCTGTTGGGGAGGCATTACCAGCGTTGCCAGCTGACGATATTCGCTTTTACCTTTTCCGCTGTCAGCCGGTGTCTCTACGGCGAAGAGCCGTCCCAACACCCGGATCACATTCCCGTCGATGGCGGGATAGGGCAGATTCCATGCGAACGAAGCAATAGCCGCTGCCGTATATTCGCCGATGCCTTTGAGCGAACGGATTTCCTCGTACGACGAAGGGAAAACTCCGCCAAACCGTTGCCGGATATCTTTTGCCGCCTCGTGCAGATTGCGCGCGCGGGAATAATATCCCAATCCCTGCCAGTATTTGAGCACTTCTTCCTGCGGCGCTTCGGCCAGACTTTCCACATCGGGAAATCGTTCGATAAAACGATAATAGTAATCGAGTCCCTGGGCAACACGTGTTTGCTGAAGAATAACCTCAGAAATCCAGATACGATACGGATCGGAAGTGTTCCGCCACGGTAAGTCGCGTTTGTTTGCTCTGTACCACGCCCGGAGCTGTTCGCTTTCTTTATATATCTCGTTTTTTTGCTTCATGTTGCTGCTTTTTCGCGGGCAAAAATACGTATTTCCGAGCATTCCCAAAGCCGATGAATGGCTCCTCATCCCCATGAAATAACGGATAAAAACATGATTTTACTCGTCTAATCTGTTTTGAAATCAGAAGGTTGGAAAATAAACAATCTTTTTCTTCAAAAAAGTGCATTATTTCAAATAAAACCTATATCTTTGCAGTCCAAAAAATTAGAAATTATTCATTTAATATTTATTGACATGACAAAAGCAGATATTGTTAGCGAGATCGCAAAGAGCACAGGTATTGACAAAAACACCGTTTTGGCAAGTGTAGAGTCGTTTATGAGCGTAGTAAAGAAATCCTTGTCCGAAGGGGAAAACGTATATCTCCGCGGTTTCGGTAGTTTTGTAGTAAAGAGACGTGCACAAAAGACAGCACGTAACATTTCGAAGAACACTACGATGATTATCCCGGAGCATGACATTCCGTCTTTCAAACCCGCTCGGATTTTCATGAATCAAGTGGCAAATAAATAATGATTTAATCACTAATTAACAGGAATTATGCCAAGCGGAAAAAAAAGAAAGAGACATAAAATGTCGACGCATAAGCGTAAGAAAAGACTTAAAAAGAATCGACACAAGAAGAAATAAGTCTTTGAAAGGATTTTGAAGAACAAACTTAAGCAGATTTTTTAAGTTTGTTCTTTTTCATATGAATAAAAAGAACGAGAAATAGCATCATTGTGGTAAGCGAATTAGTAGTAGATGTCAAGTCAGACGAAATTTCCATTGCCGTATTGGAAGACAAAAGCCTGGTAGAGCTTCAGAAGGAGCCCCGGAGCGATTCCTTTGCGGTGGGCAACATTTATCTGGCACGGATAAAAAAGTTGTTGCCGGGCTTGAATGCCGCTTTTGTCGACGTGGGTTGCAAAAAAGATGCGTTTCTTCATTATCAGGATTTAGGGCCAAACTTCAACACGCAGCAGAAATTTCTTAAACAATGGCGGGGCGATCCCAAGAAACGGCAGCCTGTGTCGAAGACTTCGATTCTTCCCGAGATAGAGAAAGACGGAAGTATCGGTAATATATTGACGGTGGGAGATGAAATTTTGGTGCAGATTGCCAAAGAACCGATCTCGACCAAGGGACCGAGACTGACGGCCGAGCTGTCGTTCGCCGGACGTTTTTTGGTGCTGATACCGTTCTCTGACAAGATTTCCGTTTCAACGAAGATAAAATCGAATGAAGAACGTGCGCGTCTTCGCCAATTGATACAAAGTGTAAAGCCCAAGAATTTCAGTGTGATTGTGCGCACTTCGGCCGAAGGAAAACGAGTGGCCGAGTTGGACGGAGAGTTAAAGAATTTGCTCAAACGCTGGGAAGATAATATTCCCAAAGTCCCCAAATCAAAGGCTCCGACCCTTATATATGAAGAAACAGCTCGGACGGTAGCGCTTTTGCGCGACATTTTCAACTCGTCATTCGAGCATATTTATGTAAACAACAAGCAGGTATACGAAAACGTATATGATTACGTGAGTCTGATTGCTCCCGAGCAAAAGAATATTGTAAAATTATATACGGGCGATATGCCTATTTTCGATAAATTCGGGGTCACCAGACAGTCCAAGTCGCTGTTTGGACGGACCGTAACGTATAAGAGTGGAGCCTATCTGATTATCGAGCATACGGAAGCGATGCACGTGATCGACGTCAATAGCGGCAATCGGATGAAAGGCAGCACGGAGCAGGAAAAGACGGCATTCGATGTGAACGTGGCTGCGGCCAATGAGATCGCCCGGCAGTTGCGATTGCGTGACATGGGCGGGATTATTGTGATCGATTTTATCGATTTGGCAGAAGCGTCCAACCGGCAGCAATTGTACGAGCATATGACAAAAGCCATGGCGAATGACCGGGCTAAGCATAATATCCTTCCGCTCAGTAAGTTCTGTCTGATGCAGATCACCCGTCAGCGGGTGCGACCGATTCTTGATGTGAAGACAACCGAGAAGTGTCCGTCTTGCTTCGGAACGGGAACGATTAAATCTTCCATCTTGTTTACCGATAATCTGGAAGGAAAGATAGACTGTCTTGTAAACAAACATAACGTTAAAAAAATTACCCTGCATGTACATCCTTATGTGGCGGCCTATATTAATAAAGGGTTTCTGTCACTGGCCATGAAATGGAAGATGAAATACTCCTTTCAACTAAAGGTGGTACCTGATGAGAGCATGGCTTTTCTGGAATATCGATTCTATGATCAGGAGAAGAACGAGTTGGATATGCAGGAAGAAAAAGAAACAATAAAATAGAGCAAAAGATTTTTTATCTTTTGCTTTTTTTATAATTTTGCTGCCGTTGACGAAAGAAATCAAAAACAAAGATTGAAAAATGAGCAAGTTGATATTACCGTATATCTGTTTAATTTTCATGGAGGTTGTCGTGACGGCACAAGAGAAAATCGTCAGACTTTTTCCGGAGGGTGTTCCGGGCGAAGTTTCTACAATGATCGAAACGGTCAGTAAGGAAGGAAATAAAGTCGCCGGCGAAATGGTGTGCCGGGTTACGAATGTTAGTGACCCGACGATAGCGATCTATAAGCCTTCGGAAGAACTGGCCAGCGGTTCGGCAATGATTGTTTGTCCGGGAGGTGGATACGATATTTTAGCATATGATTTGGAAGGTGATGAAGTTTGCCTTTGGCTAAACGAATTGGGGATTACTGCGGTGCTATTAAAGTATCGCGTGCCTCGCCGTGAAGGGCGACCGAAACATGAGGCCCCGTTACAGGATTTACAACGTGCCATTAGCTATGTGCGTGCGAATGCTTCAGAACTGAATATCGATGCGAACCGAATCGGAGTGATGGGGTTTTCGGCAGGAGCACATCTGGCAGTAATGGCTTCTACCTCATTTAATAAAAGAACATATTCCGCGAAAAGCGCAATCGACAAGGTGAGTTGCCGTCCCAACTTCTGCCTGCTGATTTATCCGGCTTATCTGGCAGGCGAACATTTCGGGTTGGCTCCTGAGATTCAGATTTCTCCGAAAACACCGCCGACTATGTTGATTCAGACTGAAGACGATCGTTCGTTTATCAACAGCAGCCTCTTTTATTACTATGCGCTGAAAGAAGCCAATATTCCGGTATGGATGCATCTTTACGGAAAAGGAGGCCATGGCTATGGATTGCGCGATACGGGCGTGATGGTAAACAGTTGGCCGGATCGTGCCGAAGACTGGTTTCGCGAAATCGGCGTGATCGAGACCGAATAAGAACTATGCTTCCAGTCATTTCTCTGCCTGTTGCAGCCTTGATTTTTCTCTGCCCGGATACGTAGAATTACCAATTTTTTATGTAGATTTGTCGATATAATTTCAAAAACATATCGATATGGAAAATGTGATTTATATCATCATCGCCATTGTTGCGGCGGGGATTGGTGGATATATGCTGTATTTGAATTTTAAAATGAAGAAAGCCAGAAAACTACAGCTTGCAGAGTTTGACACGCGTTATTCGGGTAAACCTTTGGGCGAAAATCATCAACGCGCCATGGGATATGGTGCTGTTTTGGCGTGTTATCGTGGTGAGCCGGTTTTGTCACTCATCCCTAAAGAACGCACCGACGTGTATCGTCAGGGAATGAACCAACAATGGGAGATCGTTGACGAATCATCGGCTGTCAGTGTAATAAATGCGTTGTTACAACTGCAACGCAGCGAAAAGTACGATGAGTTTATTCGTACACACCAGACCAATAAAGATTTAAATAAGATTTATGTCCAAATAGCCAAGGAATTGAATTTGCCGGAAGAAGAGGTGAGAGCGATTCAATCGACGTATGCATGGGACATCGGACGCGCCGTAAGTGTGGCGAAATGGTGCTTCTGGATCGGATATCTTACCGAAGAACAATTCTACCGCTGTCTCGATGAATGTATGAACATCGTCTTGCAACGTGGACGGGATTGGACGGAATATACCTGTTCATTCCTTTTGGGGCGTTGTATTCACGGGTTTAAATTAGACGATGTGATTTCGGCTGCGCAGAATTTGCTTTGGCCTTCCGAAAATATGAAGAAAAAAGATCCTGATATTACAATATATCAAGATGTTATATTCAAATAAAATAAAAGAGTAAGGGGGACAACGTTTTTTGTCCCTCTTTTTTTGGAATGTTTTCAACGCTCGCCACGATTAATTTTCCCCCAAGAGTTCGGTATATGATGGTATGGCTTTCAGGTGAGTGTAAGAATTTGTGGCGTAGTCTATACGGCAACAATAATGCTCCATCCCGTTGCTGACGATCAGATAGTGTACCCGCAGCACCAGATTGTAGCGCGCAATTTGCTCGAAAACATCTTGAGTAATCCGTACGGACGGGGCTTTGTATTCAACAATAGCCAAAGGTTTCAGGTATGTATCGTAAATCACGGTGTCACATCGTCGTGAAAGCGTGTTGAGCGTAATCGCCACCTCGTTGGCCATTAATTCTTTCGGTACGTTTTTCTCGGTGAGCAGGTAGTTTACAAAATGTTGCCGTACCCATTCCTCTGGGGTCAGCACCACCTTTTTTCGGCGCAAAAGGTCGAAAACGTAATGCTTTCCGTTTTTTTCTGTTATTTTTAGAGGATATTTGGGCAGATTTAACGAGTACATTGCTTATATTTGCTTGCGAATTTACCAACAAAGATAGAAAAGGATTATGAAAACGAAACAGGAAATTGTTGAAAACTGGCTTCCGCGATACACCGATCGTAAATTGGAAGATTTTTCGGAGTATATATTGTTGACGAATTTCACCAAATACGTCGAACTGTTTGCCGATCATTTCAAAGTGCCGATTCTGGGGCTTCGAAATTCGATGCCTAACGCTTCCGGAGGAGGGATTACCATTATCAACTTCGGTATGGGAAGTTCGAATGCTGCGACAATCATGGACTTATTGTCGGCCGTGATGCCGAAAGCCGTACTGTTTCTGGGTAAATGTGGCGGACTGAAGAGGGCCAATTCACTTGGCGATTATGTTCTCCCGATAGCAGCCATACGCGGAGAAGGAACCTCGAACGATTATCTTCCGCCCGAAGTACCTTCGTTACCGGCATTTTCGATGCTTCGCGCGATCTCATCGTGCATACGCGACAAAGGGCATGACTATTGGACCGGCACGATCTACACGACCAATCGCCGTGTGTGGGAATATGACACGGCTTTTAAGGAATACCTGAGAAAAACCCATGCAACAGGCATTGATATGGAGACGGCTACTTTGCTGACGGCCGGTTTTGCCAACCAGATACCGACCGGCGCCCTGCTGATGATTTCCGACAAACCGCTTGAAGAGCATGGCGTAAAGACGCAGGAGAGCGACAAGAGTGTAACGCAAAAGTTTGCTCCCGAACATGTTGAGCTGGGTATCAGTGCGCTGGAGATGATGATCCGAGGGAAGAAAACCGTGCAGCATATCAAATTCAGCTGGTAAACGCCCACAACATGGCCGGAAAAGAAGCGACGTACGAAGAAATCTGCCGAGACATCAAGGCTAAAAAGTTCAGCCCCATCTATGTGTTGATGGGGGAAGAACCTTATTTCATCGATCGGATTTCGGAATTACTCCTGCAACATGTGCTTAATGAATCGGAACGCGACTTTAACCAGATGATTCTATATGGAGCCGATACGAAAGCGGTCGATATCATCAATGCTGCGCGTCGCTTCCCGATGATGTCCGAGTATCAATTAGTCGTTGTTCGAGAAGCACAATTGGTCGCCAATATCGATTTGCTGACCAGCTACGCCAAAAATCCGCTTGCTTCGACTATTCTCGTAATCGAACATAAATATAAAAAGCTCGATGGGCGTAAAGGCCTGAGTGCTGCGGTTGCGAAAACAGGCGTGCTGTTCGACTCGAAAAAGATTCCGGACTATAAGATCGAAGATTATATCGCTTCGGTGCTTCGTGAACGGGCTTTTGAGGCAGACCGCAAGGCGGCGGCTATGTTAGCCGAATATCTGGGAAACGATCTGGCCTTGCTTCACCAGACCTTGGATAAACTACGGATTCTTCTGACGACAGATTCTCCCGAAAAAAAAATTACTCCGGAACTGATCGAGAAGAATGTCGGCATCAGTAAAGAATACAATAATTTTGAATTACAGCGAGCGATCGCCGATAAAGATGTATTGAAAGCGAATCGTATAGCGCGCTATTTTGAACAAAATCCGAACAGTCATCCCATTCAGGCCACGCTTCCTGTGCTGTTTAACTATTTCTCCAACCTGCTGATCGGTTATTATTCCAAAGATCGTTCGGAAAGAGGACTGATGAATGCCCTGAACTTGCGTTTTCCTATTCAGGTAAAAGATTATCAGAGCGGTTTGAGGAATTATAGCGCGATGAAAGTTTTTCAGGCCATTCATGAAATTCGGATGGCAGACGCCCGATCGAAAGGAATTGACGTGACTTCTTCTATGACACAGGGCGAAATCATGAAGGAATTATTGTATAAGATTATGCACTGACATATTAGCATTTCTTTCCATTTTTATCTTTTAACGGCTTCATCGTGCTGTCGTCATGTTGTTCGGTGGGCGGTGTGTCATAACGGGCAAACTGCTTCGTTGTTTGCGGAATGAGAGCTCGGTCACATACCTTAGTATGCTCCCTCACCCTCATCCTTAGCGCCTTGCTTTTTACCCATTCTTACACACCTAAAGAGGGTGTGCCCAAACATTGCATTTTGACACACCCTCATGTTGTTTTATAAAATGCTTCAATAATCTTTTTTCCGTTATTTGTATAGGAGACGGAAATACGAAATACAAAGTTTCTTCGGCATCGTATAGCTAATTCTGCGAGCGTTTCTAAATTTATCTATCCTTAGAGATGGGCGAAACTTTTCACCGCAGAAAAAAAAGTCGTTATAAGTAGTCAACCATACATTGCATTCTAGAAGCAATGAAGTTCTTTTTGGATGACAAATGCCAGATAATAGTATATAAAAGTATCTTCTTAAAAGCGAAGTTTGGACAATATACAAAATTATACCGCATAATTCTGATTACATATGTGAACTTTCTCATGCTTCGTTTCTGTATTTATGATGTGTATAACGTGTTCTTGATAAACAATTGTTTTCAGCAAACAATTGTTTATAGTTCGCCCAAAATATTAGTTTTTTAGTTCATAATATAAATATATCCAGTATTTTAAGTCATATAAAAGAAGCGTTGATTTAAATGCGGTATGAATGATCGGGGAGAATATCCCATTTTCTGTATATTTGCTGCATATATTTGTATTCAATATAAATGAAATCAATATATTAATATGCTTTATTAAAGTGTTTGTTTAGAGCATATATGAAGAGATTTTATGCTTTTTACAAATATAAATATATGATTATATATAGATAGTATACTTATGTAAATCCGGAAAGACTACAAATGTTATTTGTCGAATCGAATTTGTTATTTATCTTTGTATATTCTTTGCATACTATGATATACAAGATAACATGACATATCAATAACGATTTAATCCTATAGCGGTTATGAATGAGAAAGATCGAATTATGTTGATTATGAATCAAAAACAGCTTTTACCGTCTCAATTCGCCGAGATAATCGGGATTCAGCGGGCGGCGATGTCGCATATTACATCAGGGCGAAACAATCCGAGCTTAGATGTATTAAAAAAGATTTTGGAAAAGTTTCCGCATATCAGTCCGGATTGGTTGCTATTCGGCACAGGGCCGATGAATCGTTCCGAATCAACGTCCGCTTCTGTAAACGAGAAACAAGAAGCTCCTGATTTGTTTACTCATGTTTCGGATGTGCCAAAAATAGAAGAAAAGAAGGATCCTATAAATCCAACTGAAGCAAAATCGCCGGAACTGGTTGAGGCTAAATCCTCATTAAAAGACGTTTATATTCCTCCTATAGCTCCTACAAAGGAAATACTGCGAATCATGGTCTTCTATTCGGATCACACGTATGAGTCTTTTGGGCCGGAAAAGAAATAAAAAAGCCGTCTCTTTATGCTGGGATATGAGACGGCTCCTTTTTCAAAAAATGATTGTAAATAAACTTGTACCTAAAAATGATAGATTTATATCATTGCTGATTTTCTATGATTTAGTCGAATTACTATCGTTTTTTAATCACAGATTTATATTTGTAAATTATCAATCTATATACCATATTATACTTTTGTAGCTATTTCGTATCCGGCTTGCAATGCTTTCAGGTTCAGTGATACAATCTCGTCTCCTTTACGCCCGAAAATGAAACGGATACCGTCTGCAATTTTTTCGTAATCGATGCCGAGGAACGGTGTGGCAGCTCCCAGCATAACCATATTGGCCGTACGTGGAGAGCCGATTTCTTTGGCGATAGTTTCCACATCAAGCAGTACCTTATGCGGCAGTTTATTGAGTTTTGCCATCACCTTGTCCATCTCCGGATAGTTCGGGATATTCGTATAAGGCTTTGTGTTCGTGACTAACCAGCCGTCTTTATTCAGGTACGGTAAATAGCGCAGCGCTTCCATCGGCTCGAGCGAGATGATCAAATTGGCTTGTCCGATAGGAATCAGGTCGGAAGCGATGGGCTTGTCGGAGAGGCGAAGATTCGACTGTACGTCTCCTCCGCGCTGGCTCATACCGTGTACTTCCGATTGCTTCATGTATAACCCTTCTTTCAACGCGGCTTCGCCGATAATGGCGGCAATAGATAGTATGCCTTGTCCGCCTACTCCCGATAATATAATGTCTGTTTTCATGTTATTTCGCTTTTTTCTTTCTTGCCAATGTCTGAATACATTCCCGGCACGGTATTAATACCGAAACGCCGCGATATTCGATTTCTTCGCGGATGATGTTTTTCATTTCCTCGTAGTTTCTTTTTAGAGGCACCATGACACGAATGTGTTCCGGTGCGACGCCGATGCCTGCACAAATAGCCTGGATACGTCCCGTGCCGGCCGAATCTTGTCCGCCGGTCATGGCCGTAGTTTCATTGTCGGATATCACGATGGTTACGTTACTGTTGGCATTGACGCAATCCAGCAGTCCGGTCATTCCCGAATGGGTAAACGTCGAGTCGCCGATTACGGCAACAGCCGGGAAAACGCCCGCGTCCGATGCTCCTTTGGCCATCGTGATAGAGGCCCCCATATCGATGCAGCTGTCGATGGCTCGGAAAGGAGGCAATGCTCCCAGCGTGTAACAACCAATGTCGCCGAAAACTTTCGGCTCCTCATATTCTTTGAGCACTTCGTTCAGAGCATCGTACATATCACGATGTCCGCATCCCTGACATAAGGCTGGAGGACGCTGTTCCACAATTTCCGGAATCGTATAGTAGCATGCTACGTTCTTTCCCAGCGCTTTGCCGACTGAGTCCGGTGTCAGCTCTCCGTCGCGCGGAAGAGTGCCGTCCAACCGTCCCCGCACGTTTAGCCCTTTGCCCAGAAAACCTTTCAGCAGCTCTTCTACAACGGGATAGCCTTCTTCGAGCAAGAGTAACTCGTCACATTCGGAAGCTATTTTCTCAATCTGTTTCTTAGGTAGCGGATATTGACAGATTTTCAGTACCGGATGCTCAAATCCGTCGGGATAGTTTTCCGAAAGATAGTTAAAAGCAATGCCTGTCGTGATGATGCCCCGTTTTTTATCGGGCGCGTCGAAATAACGGTTATATTTCGACTCTTCCGAAGCCGCCGTCATCGCATCTTGTGCGGCCAGCAGTTGTTTATAGCGTTGACGTGCCAGGGCCGGCAGCAAGGTGAATCGTTGTCTGCCGTCGGGCAGGCAATGCATTTGATTCTCCGGACGAGCGGGACGAACTGTAACCCCTGAGCGGGAATGCGCCATACGTGTCGTGATACGCAGCAAAATAGGATATCCTAATCGCTCGGATAACTCGAATCCATCGTAAACCATATCATACGCTTCCTGCTGATTAGATGGTTCCAGGATCGGAATCATCGCGAACCGTCCGTATACACGATTGTCTTGCTCATTCTGCGAGGAGTGCATCGACGGGTCATCGGCCGAAACGATTATCATGCCTCCGTTGACGCCGCTCATGGCTGCATTCATAAAGCAATCGGCCGCCACATTCAGACCGACGTGTTTCATACAACAAAGCGAACGCTTTCCGGCATAACTCATTCCCAAAGCTGCTTCCATAGCAGTTTTTTCGTTCGTACACCAGCGGCGGTGTATGTTTCTCTCACGTGCGACGGATGATTGCTGAATGTATTCGGTAATCTCCGTCGAGGGGGTGCCCGGATAGGAATATACTCCGGATAGTCCGGCATCGATAGCGGCCTGAGCAATGGCCTCGTCGCCCAAAAATAATTTCTTTTCCATGCTATTCTATTTTTATAACAATACTTACAAATTGCGACAAAGGTACGATTTTATGCGACTTGGCCAAATTTCAGTAAATGCCTCGCCGATTTAACTCTTCCTGATAACGTCGGGCATTCTGATTATGTTCCGTGAGCGTCGATGCGAAATTATGTCTGCCCGAAAAATCTTCTTTGGCGCACATATATAAATAATGATGTTTCTTGTAATTCAGCACGGCATCCAGCCCTTGGATAGACGGTATCCGCAATGGAGCGGGGGGTAATCCGCCGTACATGTAAGTATTATAGGGAGAGTCGATCGTTTTGTGCCTGTTTAAGACCCGTTGAATCGTAAAATCTCCCAGAGCATATTTCACGGTCGGGTCGGCCTGAAGGTATATACCTTTATATAAGCGGTTAAGATATAGTCCTGCAATCGTCGGATATTCATCCGTCATAGCCGATTCTTCTTCCACAATCGAGGCGAGTACCGCGACTTCAAGCGGCGATAGACTGATCCGTGCAGCTTTGTTGCGGCGGGCATCCGTCCAGAAAGCATCGTATTCACGCTTCATCCGTTGCATCAGTTTCTCGGCCGAGATATTCCAATAGACTTCATACGTATTCGGGATAAACATGGCCTTGATGGTAGGAGGCGTGAACCCCATCGAGCGGCAGTAATCGGAGTCGTTCATAAGCTTCATCAGCTCATGACTCTCGATCATCAATTGTTGAGAGAGACGATCGGCAAGGTCTTGTTTCATCCGGATATTGTTAAACGTTATTCGAACGGGAGCCTGATACCCTCGTCGCAGGCTTTTCAAGAGCTCGTAGTTACTCATTCCCCGAGTGACGGCGTATCGCCCGGTATTCATTTTTCCCGGATATTTCAGTAAACGTGCGGCTTGTCTGAATGTGCGGATATCGCTACATCCGGCCGAATCTTCCAGTTGCCGGCACAAGTCTTCATAATCCTTGTCGGGGTATATGTAGACATAAGCCGTCTTTTCCGGCATGAAGTTGGGCGAAAAAAAGCAATATGCTCCGCAGCTGATCCCCGATAAAACCAGAAGAAGGATGCCGGAACATACGATCCATGCCGCCCGCTTAAACAATTTTGATTTACGCATATATCTTTTCGTGTTGTTGTAAAGCAACGGTAAAGATACGTCATTCGACAGGAAAAATAAAAAAACAATTCCCGATCCTGAATTTTTAACATATCGTCTTGCAGCGTTTTCAATCTTTTTGGCATCATCTATTAAAAACTTTTTATCGCAATATCCTCTTTTAATGAGTAACTTTACTGATGAAATCGACGATTTTTCATCTACGATACGAAATAAATAACTTTAAAAACAAAGAAATATGAAACGAATAGTCTTAATTCTGAGTGTATTTATGGGCATGATGGCATGTCAACAAGAAGATGGTCCTAAAATCAGCGACAAGTATCAGGAACTGTTTAAGCTCTCGAAGGAAACAGAGGATGTGATTACATCGTCTGATGAGTACAAGTCGCTGAAGAAGAGTTTATCCGGATTTGCTCAGTATAAGGAGTATTATGCAGCCCATGGCAAAGCCTATCAAAAGCTTTACTCTTCGATGGCTGATAACGAAGAGCTCCGGATGGCTTGTGTTGAATACCTGATGGGGCAGACGAAATTTTTATCGGGATTACACTCCAATCAGCGTAAGGAGCTTCTGTGTTTGTCGTTGGATAAGCAGAAAATCAAATTTGAGGACAAGGACAGCGCTCCACTTACAACGAGACAGACAGGCTTGCAACTGATTATTCGGTTATTATCCATAGAAAAGGAAGAAGCCATATTAAAAGCCCTTTCCGACTATTGCAGCACACACGAATTTCAGTATGGGATTTATAACGATAAAGCATTCCATGATTTTTTAGTCAGCTTGAGTTCGCAGAATTGCAAGAAATAAGTCCGTTTATTGACCGAATCCTGCCGAGGCATACGATTAGTTCTTATGATATATGACGTTCTAAAAAAGATACGAATCTATTTTTTTATGTAAATGAATTACTTTTGCCATATACATCATAAATTTTATATCCGATGAAAACTTTTACTGTTAAGTTGTTTGTTACAATGTGGGTTTGCTTGCTTTCGTTTATTTCCGGATGCAAAAAAGAGAATGAATCTTCCCTCGATAAGTTAAATATTTCAGTATGTGGTGCTAAAAAACCGGAGTGGCTAGAAAAGGAAATCGCTTCCATTATACTTCGATCTTCAATATACAGGCCGACTCGTATTCTCGTCTATAGAGGTTCGGATAAGGAAATCATAGCGATCGAAGATTCGACGAATTCGAGTATGGAACAGCAGCTTCGCTTTTTTGACTGTGCCGGAAACAAGGTGGCATTTAAAAGTGCCGAATATAACTCGTACGTAAGAAAATGGAAGCGCCGCGAGTTTTCGTTATTATGGACGAATTAGGTTGGGTATTGTAGCGAATATCATAAACCACCTATAAGGATACGTTCCGAACGTATTTTGGGCAGATTCCGAACCTGATTCCGATACGTTCCGAACCGTATTAAATACCCCTCCGAACCCTATTTAGGGTATTTCGGAATTATATTTCGGGTAGTTCCGAACCTGATTTGGATACGTTCCGAACCTAATTCAGATACGTTCTG
>NZ_JAUMYS010000008.1:0-30217 GCF_030528505.1 Tannerella sp. | reverse complement strand
CACCCGTCGACAGGTTTCCGAAGCACCCATCGATACGTTCCGAACGTACCGAAATATCTCTCCGAGCTACCCGAAATCAGGTTCCGAACCGGTCATAATTTATTTCCGAACCGTATTAAATACCCCTCGGAACGTACCCAAATACCATTTGGAACGTATCGAAATATCGTTCCGAACCGGTTAGAACCTGTTTTAGAACGGACTATTTCTTTGTTTTATACTTCATGACAACGAGTACGGGATTCGCTTCTTCGTCCAATTGTGCGGCAATGTCCTTGAGTGGTCCTTTCAGCTCATCTTTTTCATACGCTTCAACGAGCTGATCGGTTGTCAGTATGTCGAATGCCGCGATTGTGCCATTTACCGGGTTTGAATTCATATTCACTTCATGCTTTTCGTAATCGGCATTGAATACGGTCGCGCGGTATAGGGCTTTTTCTTCCGTGTCATACATCAAATCGGTTCTTGGAAATCCTTTTCCCGTCGTGAAATCAAACTCTTTCTTAATCGTTTGCAGAAAATAATAACGGTCGGTCATCGTGCCCATCGTAAGGAGTATCTGAGGATCTGCGGAGGCGGTTTTTACTAAAAACGGACGGAGGGTGTTTCCTTCCGATAAATAAACCGTATCGGTCGATGTTTCAATAAGCAGAAACTTGTCGTGCCAAGGCACTATTGTGGGAATATGCGTTATAACAACCGAGTTTTCTTTATGCACGAACGGTACTTTGACGATATCGAAAGGAATCGGGATATTCCATGTCACAATTCCGTCCTGCTTCGAGATAAGGACGTGGTAGGAACGGCCGTCTGAAGGCATTCCTTCCTTATAATATATGGACATATCGTAGCCGATCAGATGCTCCCTATCGTAATTGAAGAGATCCGAATACGAAGCGCTGTCCGCGTGGTTGAAGCTCCGTTTGAAACGACCTTCCAAGTCATATACGAATGTTTTTCTCATGGGCATGCAATTGACAAACATTTCCTCGTTGGCTTCGTCCAGTACTATTCGGTAGATGGATGTATATTCTTCGGCTCCTTGTCCTTTTCTGTTTATTTTTCTGATGCCTTTCCCCGTTTGTCGGTCAAAGAGAAAAATATCGCCGTCGGCTGTTCGGTTTTTGGCTAAAACGTATCGGTCACCGATGGCCATTACATGGCCTTGGGTGATGAATTCATCGTTCGTCTCGAGCGGAATATATTCCACCTCCAGAAAATCCTGAAGCATCAGTTTTTTCTCCAGATAATCGGCATGTACATCGACTGTGATGATCGCGGTTTCTTTTTCTTGGCTGCTGTTTCCGCATCCGGCGCATAAAGCCATTAGAAAGACAGATGCAATGATTTTTTTCTTCTCATGATATTTCTTATTTTGATCGTTATGTGTGCAAAGATAAGCGGTTTTTGCAGAGTCGACTATTTATTTACATCCGAAAAGTTTCTTTTCTTACGATAAATGGATATAATTAGTTTCTGCTTAGGTTTTTTAGGAGAAGGCAACCGGACGGACGAAAACGTTTACTTTTTCGAAAATAAGCTCGTGTTTTCTTTGGTGGAAACACGAAAAAAAGATATACCTTTGCAAAGACTGTCAAAACATAGAACAGGGTGAAGACGAACGGGGCAAGTTCTACAAGGTATATTACAAAGAGGAAGATTGAGACAAAGACGAAATGCTATGACAAAAAAGCAAGCCATACAGTTATTTGAGGAGAAGAAAGTCCGCACCGTTTGGGACGAAGAACAGGAAAAATGGTACTTCTCCATCGTGGATACCGTTGCCATTTTAACGGATAGTCCCAACCCAAGAAAATATTGGAGTGTACTGAAAACCCGATTAAAAAAAGAAGGAAGCGAGTTGGCTACAAATTGTAGTCAACTGAAAATGCGCTCGTCTGACAATAAAATGTATCTAACCGATGTGGCTGATACGGAGCAGCTTTTCAGACTGATTCAGTCTATCCCTTCACCCAAGGCTGAACCGTTTAAGTTGTGGATTGCACAAGTGGCACGTGAGCGTTTGGATCAGATGCAAGACCCGGAATTGTCGATAGAGCAGGCTATGAGCGATTACAAACGTTTGGGCTATTCCGACAATTGGATCAATCAACGTCTGAAAAGCATTGAAATACGCAAAGAGCTTACCGACGAATGGAAGAAACGCGGATTGCAAGAGGGGATACAATTTGCGTCCCTAACCGACATTATCTACAAGACGTGGGCCGGTAAAACGGCTAAGGAGTATAAGAAATTCAAGGGGTTGAAAAAGGAAAACTTGCGCGACAACATGACTAACACTGAGCTGGTGCTGAATATGCTGGCGGAGCTATCAACCAAGCGTATTTCGGAAACGACCAATCCCGAAACAATGGATGAACACAGCGACGTGGCTCGTCAAGGTGGAGAAATAGCACGTAATGCACGTCTTGAATTGGAGTCCAAAACAGGAGAAAAAGTTATCTCTCCTCTAAATGCCAAACAAAGAGTTATGTTGAACGAAAAGGAATCCGAAAATAGCCAATCATAGAATAAAGACGTAGATGAATTTAGGGAAGAATTCCAATCGCTTTGCAAGGGAAATTTCAAGCACTTGAGAAGAAGTAGTAATCACTTAGGCCTAAATGATAGGTTTTAATTAAAAAATCATGTACCTTTGTAGCCAAAACATATATCATTAGTAAGCAATGGGCTTTTTTGAGTTTTTCAGTAAAGAGAAGAAAGAAACATTAGATAAAGGACTGTCCAAAACGAAAGAAAGTGTCTTTTCGAAAATCACCAAGGCTATCGTCGGAAAAAGTAAAGTAGATGATGCGGTATTGGATGAATTGGAAGAAGTCTTGATTACGTCGGACGTAGGAGTCAGCACCACGCTTAAAATCATCGAACGTATCGAGAAACGGGCTGCAAAAGACAAGTATATATCTACAAGCGAATTAACGACGATCTTGCGCGAAGAAATCGCCGCTTTGCTCACGGAGAACAAAACGGAAGATATGGAAGATTTCTCTGTTCCCGAAGGCAAGAAGCCTTATGTCATCATGGTGGTTGGGGTCAATGGAGTTGGAAAAACTACGACGATCGGCAAGTTGGCCTATCAGTTTAAAAAGCGGGGAAAGAAGGTTTATCTGGGCGCGGCCGATACGTTTCGGGCAGCCGCTGTGGAGCAGTTGGTGATTTGGAGTGAGCGCGTAGGCGTGCCGATCGTCAAACAGAAGATGGGCTCCGACCCGGCTTCGGTTGCGTTCGATACGCTTAATTCGGCACAGGCCAATGATGCCGACGTGGTGATTATCGATACGGCCGGCCGTCTGCATAATAAAATCAACCTGATGAACGAATTGACGAAGATTAAGAACGTCATGAAGAAGGTGGTGCCCGATGCTCCGGACGAAGTGCTGCTGGTGCTCGACGGCTCGACGGGACAAAACGCTTTCGAGCAGGCCAAACAGTTTACGGCTGCGACCGAAGTTAATGCGTTGGCCGTCACAAAGCTGGATGGAACGGCCAAGGGCGGTGTCGTGATCAGTATTTCCGATCATTTCCATATTCCGGTCAAATACATCGGTTTGGGCGAAGGCATGGAAGATTTGCAAATATTTAACCGAAAAGCATTTGTAGATTCACTGTTCGGAGAGCATGAGAAAAAACAAGGTTGACATCATCACCCTCGGCTGTTCGAAGAATCTCGTCGATTCCGAGCAGTTAATGCGTCAGTTTCAGCTGAATGGATATACCGTTACGCACGACGCGGAAAAAGTAAATGGGGAGTTTGTCGTGGTCAACACATGCGCATTTATCGGTGACGCGCAGGAAGAGTCCATCAACCTCATTTTGGCATTAGGCGAAGAGAAAGACAGAGGACGAATCGGCAAACTTTTTGTGATGGGTTGTCTGTCAGAACGTTTCTTGAAGGAACTAAAAACAGAGCTTCCCTTTGTCGACCGTTTCTATGGCAAATTCAACTGGAAAGAGCTATTGAACGATATCGGGAAAGCGTATCGTCCGGAGTCGTCGACCGATCGCGTCGTCACCACCCCCAAACATTATGCCTACCTGAAAATTGCCGAAGGATGTAATCGTACGTGCTCTTACTGTTCCATTCCGATTATTACCGGAAAATACCGGTCGCGTCCGATGGAAGAAATCGTAGACGAAGCAAGGTTACTGACTCGCAAGGGCATCAAAGAGATTCAACTTATCGCGCAAGATTTAACGTATTACGGGCTTGATGTGTACCGTAAAGCCGTTCTTCCCGAGCTGGTCGAACGTTTATCCGATGTTCCCGGTATCGAATGGATACGGCTTCATTACGGCTACCCGTCGCATTTTCCGCATGACTTGTTGCGCGTTATGCGTGAACGTGAAAATGTTTGTAAATACCTCGATATTGCGTTGCAACACATCAGCGATCCGATTCTGAAACGAATGCGTCGCCGAATAACCAAGCAGGGAACTTACGAACTCATCGGCCACATCCGTGACGAAGTGCCCGGCATTCATTTGCGAACCACCCTCATGGTCGGTTATCCCGGCGAAACGGATGAAGATTTTGCCGAATTGATGCAGTTTGCCAAAGACGCCCGCTTCGAGCGCATGGGCGCTTTTGCATACAGCCACGAAGTCGGAACGTATTCATATAAAAATCATCAGGATGATGTAGCGGACGATGTCAAGCAGCAGCGTCTGGATACGTTGATGCGGTTGCAGCAGAAGATTTCGACCGAAGTACAGCAAGAGAAAGTCGGTAAGGTTTTTAAAGTCATAGTGGACCGGGAAGAAGATTTTTACATCGGCCGTACGGAGTATGACTCGCCGGAAGTTGACCCGGAAATACTCATCAGCAAGGAAAAGCAATTAGATATAGGGCAGTTCTATACGGTTCAGGTGGAATCGTCGGAAGCGTTTGAATTGTATGGGAAAGCTCTCGTATAAAGATTATAAAATGTTAATTCTTTTGTTTAATTAAACGGAAACAGCGAATATAGACGTCTTAAAATAATAACGGTTGCATATGAAAGATATAGAATTGATCACTGAATTATCAAACCGACTCCGTTGGGAAAAACATGAAGTAGAAGAGATGCTCGATGCGTTCAGCCGCGTCGTAGGCGATAAACTTGCCGGCAACGATATCATTAGCTTGCATGGATTAGGACAATTCGAAGCAAAGAAAAAAGACGAACGCTTTTTGGCCAATCCGAGCAATAGTAAGCGTTATCTTATTCCTCCTAAGCTGGTTCCTGTATTCAGACCGGCAGCAACCTTGAAAACGTATTTAAGAACATTAGACAATCATGGCTGAGAAAATAACCATCGAGCATATGGCCGAGATGCTGGCTCAAACTACCGGAAAAGAAGCGGCAGACGTTGAGAAGTTTATTGAAACACTGATTGAGTTGGTCAATGAGGGCATTACGAAAGACGGATTCGTACGAATAAAAGGAATTGGCAGTTTTAAAGTGATTCTGGTCAAAGAACGTGAGAGTGTACACGTCAATACCGGAGAGAGGATTGTTATTCCGGCACATCACAAGTTGTCTTTTCTTCCCGATAAGTTGCTCAAAGAGAAGATTAACCGTCCGTTTGCTTTTTTCGAGGCCGTTGAAACAAACGGAACGGAAAGCAATGAGACAGCTTCCGTCAGTCTTTCGAATGATGACGAGGAGGATGAAAACGATGAGATCATAACTGCGGAAGAACCGACTCAGGAACCCGTCGGAGAAGCTACGGAAACAACAGAAAAGACAGATCCGAAAGCCGAAGAAGAAGCAACTCCGCTTTTGGTACTTCCCCCTGAAGAAGAGAAAAAAGAAGAACAGAATATCATGGACAAAGAAATCGATAAAAACGTTGACCAAGCATGGTCGGAAGAACGTGCAATCGGGAGCCATCCCGCATCTGCCACGAACCGTGAAACATTACAAAGTACAACATCAATAAAACAAAAAGCTATGAATGAAAATAAAGAACGTAAAGAGCAGCCTGTGAAAGAAACACCGAAATCTCATCCTGCCAAGCCTCCTGTGAAGAAAAAGAAACAAGAAGCGTCGAATACATCGTTGTATGTGATTCTGGCGTTGTTACTGTTGCTGTTAGGGGTAGGAATATTCTACTATTTCTATTATGATCGTTTATCGTACAACGAATTCAACGACACAACGCAGCATACACAGACAACAGACGATTCGTTTATATTGCCCGCAGACTCCACCGCGATGCAGGAATCGGAACAAGGCACTAATGCCGATACGCTTGGGGTGACTGCTCTCGAAACGAACAAAAGCTCCGCTGCCTTACCAGCCGCCCCGGTTTCGTCTACGCGGAAAGAACAAACAACATCTACAACATCGACATCTCCTAAGAAAGCGGCCTCTCAGCAGACGAAGTCAGCGAAGCCGGTTGCAACTGCCGCTTCCGCTTCATCCGACAAAAACGTTATGGCACGTGTAAAAATAGCACCGGGCGAGCGGTTAACGTTACTTGCGCAAAAATATTACGGAAATAAAATCTTCTGGGTCTATATCTATGATTTCAACAAAGCTAGAATTCCCGATCCCGACCGTGTGCCCGCAGGAATGGAAATTCTGATTCCGGCCAAAGAGGTGTACGCGATTAATGCCCAAAGCAGTGTATCCCTTGCACAGGCAAAAGAATTGCAGTCGAAAATCATGGCGAAGAAGACGAAATAATCTTTTTAAAAATAAACAAATTAGAGCATAGCAACTCGTTGTGTGATTAGTATTATTTAACGGCGAAACTTCAATATACCAACCTGAATTTTCTATTTTTGTGCGTTCAAAAATGAACGTATAAAGATCAAAACTATATAACATACTTAATCTATGGATCAAACAGTAGATATTCGAGAATTGAACGAACGGATTGAAAATAACAGTTCGTTCGTAAACATGATTACCATGGGCATGAATCAGGTCATCGTCGGTCAGAAGCATCTGATCGAATCGTTGTTGATCGGACTTCTTTCCGATGGTCACATCTTGCTGGAAGGGGTTCCGGGTCTTGCTAAAACACTGGCAATTAAAACACTTTCCTCGCTAATCGACGCCAAATACAGTCGTATCCAGTTTACACCGGACTTGTTGCCGGCCGACGTGATCGGGACCATGATATACAGCCAGAAAAGCGAAGAATTTCTTGTTAAGCAAGGACCCGTATTCGCGAATTTTGTATTGGCTGACGAAATCAACCGTGCTCCGGCCAAGGTGCAGAGTGCGTTGCTCGAAGCCATGCAGGAGCGACAGGTGACAATCGGCGAATCGACCTATAAACTTCCGGAGCCGTTTCTCGTAATGGCTACACAAAACCCGATCGAACAGGAAGGTACGTATCCGCTTCCCGAAGCACAAGTAGACCGTTTCATGTTGAAAGTCGTCATCAACTATCCGAAGAAAGAGGAAGAAAAACTGGTGATCCGTCAGAATATTTCGGGTAAGAAGCCGGATATTAAGCCGGTACTTGATACCCGACAGATTATTGAAGCGCGTAGCATTGTTCGCGAGGTGTATCTGGACGAAAAGATTGAACGTTATATCGTTGATATTGTTTTCGCGACCCGTTTCCCCGCCGAATATAATCTGGCCAATCTCAAATCGATGATTGCATTTGCCGCTTCACCCCGTGCTTCGATCAATCTGGCGTTGGCAGCGCGTGCATATGCCTTTATTAAACGTCGCGGCTATGTAATTCCCGAAGACGTACGCGCCGTATGCCATGATGTGATGCGCCACCGCATCGGTCTCAGTTATGAGGCGGAGGCCAACAATCTCACATCGGAAGAGATTATCAGTGAAATTCTGAATAAAGTCGAAGTGCCCTGATGGTGTTTTACCGGGCTTGATGGATATAAATGGAGACAAGCGAACTTTTAAAGAAAGTCAGGCAGATAGAAATTAAGACACGCGGACTGTCGCGCAATATTTTCGCGGGCCAGTATCATTCGGCATTCAAAGGCCGGGGGATGGCTTTCAGCGAAGTACGCGAATATCAGTTCGGGGATGATATCCGTGACATCGACTGGAATGTGACGGCACGTTATATTCGTCCGTACGTGAAGGTTTTCGAGGAAGAACGCGAATTGACCGTGATGCTGTTGATCGATGTGTCGGGCAGTAAAGACTTCGGAACCGTGAGTCGCATGAAGAAAGAAGTTATCACGGAAATTGCTGCTACACTGGCTTTTTCGGCGATTCAGAACAACGATAAAATCGGAGTTATTTTCTTTTCGGATCAGATCGAAAAATTTATACCGCCTCAAAAAGGGAAGCGGCACATTCTTTATATTATTCGCGAATTGATCGATTTTCAGCCGGAACATAAACAAACAGATCTCGGTCAAGCACTCAAATATCTCACAAATGCGATTAAGAAGCGGTGTACGGCTTTCCTGATCTCCGATTTCATCGATAAGGGAAATTATCAGGAAGCCTTGACAATTGCCAACCGAAAACATGATGTCGTAGCCATTCAGGTGTACGATCATCGTGAGACGGAACTTCCGAATGTCGGACTTATGAAGATCAAGGATGCGGAAACCGGTAAAGAACGATGGATAGACAGCTCGTCAAATAAGGTGAGAGAACTGTATAAGACATGGTGGGAAGAGCGACAAAGCGATATGAACAAAGCATTTAACAAGAGCCGGGTCGATGCCGTATCGATTCGAACCGAAGATGATTATGTCAAAGCCTTAATCGCTCTCTTTGACAAACGAAACTAATCCAGCATGAAACTGAGAAACAATAAATTCCGGTTATTATTGTTTGCTTTAACCATAGCATCGAGCATCGGGATACAGGCACAACAGACGTTGATTAGTGTCAAACTTGACACGGCCGATATCCTGATAGGAGAGCAAACAACATTGAACCTGACAATTACAACCGATAAAGACAGACAAGTTATTTGTCCGATTCCAACGGATATTCTGATGCCCGGAGTGGAAGTTTTATCTACTTCGCAGGCAGATTCGACGATCGTGGATAATCGATTAATCATTAAGCAAAATATCCTGATTACGTCGTTCGATTCGGCATTGTATCTGTTACCTCCGTTTATCGTGATTGATCGGGGCGACACGATTTCATCGAATCAGGTTGCGTTAAAAGTGTCTACCGTACCTGTCGATACGGATAATCCGGAAGAGTTTTATGACATCAAAGACGTATGGAAGCCGCCGTTTGTCTTAGCCGATTATTATCCCTGGATATTCGGTGTTCTGTTCGGACTCTTTGTGATTTGTGTCATTGGCTATCTTATTCAGCGATATCGAAACAGAAAGACGTTGATTCCGTTTAAAAAAGAAGAACCCAAGCTCCCGCCATACGAACAGGCTATTCAGGAATTGAATGAGATTAAAGGACAGAAATTATGGCAGCAAGGATTGAATAAAGAATATCATACGCTCGTGACGGATACGCTGCGTCGGTATATTTCGAGACGTTATCAGGTCAATGCTATGGAAAAAACGTCGGAAGAAATTCTTCATATTATTGAGCAGGAAAATGAGGCTCATTCTGTTTATGAGACGTTGAAACAGATTCTTCATTTGGCTGATTTTGTAAAGTTTGCCAAGTTGCATCCCTTACCTGACGAAAACGAGTTAAGTATGATGAATTCATATCTATTTGTCAATCAGACGAAACAAACCGAAGTGCCGAACCCGGAAGAAAAAAAGACAACGGGAAATCGGCTGTCGGACAAGGAGATGGCGTCATCCCAGAAAACGATAGAAGTAACCCCTAACGAAGAAGAGCAATGATATTCGCAAATCCATCATACTTATATTTATTGCTACTGCTGATTCCTCTAATTGGCTGGTATTTTTGGAAGATGCGTAAGAATCAGGCTAGTGTGGAGATATCGTCTTCGCAGGCTTTTGATGTGCCCAAGGCGGTGACAGCGAAAGTATATTTGCGACATGTACCGTTTGTGTTACGCATGATGGCCATTGCTCTTGTTATCATTATTTTGGCTCGTCCGCAGTCGACCAACAGTTGGCAGAACTCGTCGACCGAAGGGATTGATATCATGATGGCCATTGATATTTCGAGCAGTATGTTGGCGCAAGATCTGCGACCGAATCGTTTGGAATCGGCTAAAAATGTGGCCGCTGCTTTTATCAATGGACGACCGAATGACAACATTGGTCTCGTCGTTTTTTCGGCTGAGAGTTTTACGCAGTGTCCACTCACCACCGATCATGCTATTTTATTGAATCTCTTCAAGGATATTCAGAGTGGGATGATCGAGGACGGAACGGCTATAGGGCTCGGATTGGCGAATGCCGTCAGTCGCATCAAAGACAGTCAGGCCAAATCGAAAGTCATTATTTTGCTGACCGACGGATCGAATAATCGTGGTGAAATTGCTCCGGTAACGGCTGCCGAGATTGCTAAAACATTCGGTATCCGCGTGTATACCATTGGTGTAGGAACAAAAGGATCAGCTCCGTATCCGTTCCGTCTGCCGGGGGGAACGATTCAGACCCAGATGGTTCCCGTTGATATTGATGAACCAACTTTAACGCAGATAGCAACGACGACTGGAGGGCAATATTTCAGAGCTACCGACAATGCCAGTCTGAAGGAAATTTATGCCGAGATCGACAAAATGGAGAAGACCAAAATCAGCGTACAGGAATACAGTAAAAAACAGGAAGAGTATAAAGAAATTGCTCTGATTCTGTTTGCTTTGCTGCTGCTGGAACTTTTCCTGAAGCATACATTATTAAAGAAGATACCATAAGGAAAAAAGTTGATTATGTTTCGTTTTGCTCATTCTATTTACCTATATTTACTGGCAATACTTCCCGTATTGACGATATTTTACCTCTATGTGGTGATTGCCAGAAAGAGGGCTATCAAGCGATTTGGTGATCCCATGCTCGTTTCACAACTGACGCCGGAAGTATCACGTAAACGCGAGCGGTTGAAATTTTGGTTATTATTTACCTCCATAGCCGTAACGATTTTTTTGATTGCCGGTCCCCAGTTCGGCTCCAAGCTGGAAACCGTCAAAAGGCAAGGTGTGGAAATCATGATATGTCTGGATGTTTCCAATTCGATGATGGCCGAAGATATTCAACCGAATCGTTTGGAAAAAGCCAAACAAATGCTTTCGAGAATGACCGACAGTTTTACCGACGACAAGGTCGGCCTGATTGTTTTTGCCGGCGATGCTTTTACGCAATTACCGATTACCTCAGATTATATTTCGGCCAAGATGTTTATGTCGTCCATTACTCCTTCGATGATTTCTACGCAAGGAACAGCGATCGGAACGGCGATTAATCTGGCCATGCGTTCGTTTACACCGAATGAAAACTCCGGAAAAACGATCATGATAATCACAGACGGTGAAAATCATGAAGATGATCCGGTAAAAGCGGCTGCGGCTGCGGCCGAAAAAGGAGTGAACGTGAATATTGTAGGTATCGGGCTACCAAAAGGAGCCCCGATTCCTCTTAACAACGGGAACGACTACATGCGAGACGGCAATGGAAACATTGTGATCACGCAGTTGAACGAGCAGATGTGTCAGGAAATTGCTGCGGCCGGTAAAGGAATCTATGTTCGTGCAGACAATACCAACTCGGCCCTACGCGCGTTACAAGCCGAAATTAATAAGATGGATAAAGCAGAGTTGGAGAGTAAAGTATATTCGGAATACGACGAACAATTCCAAGTGTTAGCATGGATTGTTTTGATGTTGTTGATTCTCGAGTATTTGATTCTGGAACGAAAAAATCGGATATTCCGGAAAATAAAATTATTTTCTTAATAAAGTAGAGATGAAAGCAATATATCTGATATTCATAAGTATGACAACCGCATTCTGCTGTACGAACGACATGTTCGCACAGAAGGCGGAGCGGTCGCATATCCGAAAAGGGAACAAATTGTACAAAGAAGAGAAATACACCGAATCGGAGATTGCTTACCGACAGAGTATCGAAGTCAATCCGCGCTCTGTGGAAGGGTCATACAATCTGGGGAATGCCTTGTACAAGCAGGAAAAATATCCGGAAGCAGCCGAACAATACCAACAGATCGTCGGTCAGAGAGAGCGTCTCCTGGCTGAAAATCCGGCGAATGCCCAACGATTGGCGGAAGTTTTTCACAATCTCGGGAATATTCAGATGAAAAACAAGGACTATGCTAAAAGTGTAGAAGCCTATAAACAGTCTCTGAGGATGAATCCGAAAGACGAAGAGACACGCTATAACTTAGCCTTGGCTCAGAAGTTACTGAATGATCAGCAGCAACAAAATCAAGACCAGCAGAATCAGGATCAGCAGCAACAACAAGAACAGAAGGAACAGGAGCAAAAGCAGGATCAGCAACAGCAGCAGAATGAGCAGCAAGAGAATAAAACACAGGAACAAAAGCAGGAGAATGAACAAATGAGCAGAGATAATGCGCAACAGATTCTCGATGCTTTCCTGCAGGACGAAAAAGACACACAGGAAAAAGTGAAAAAGGCTCAGGCCAAACATCAAGAACGTCGTAAAACAGATAAACAATGGTAAAAATAAAAGCTATGAGAAAATTCATTTTTATCGTTACCGGGCTGTTGTTTTTAGCAGGGACCTACCTGAAAGCAGACGGAGTGACCTTCAAAGCCTCTGCTCCCAATGCCGTGGTAATGGGGCAGCAATTCCAGCTGACGTATACCGTCAATGAAGAAGGAGCCAGCGGACTTCGGACACCGGATTTAGCCGATTTCGAAGTGTTGATGGGACCTACTTCGTCGGTAAGCAGAAGCATGCAATATATTAATGGGAAATCGAGCAGCTCCTATGCTCAAACATTCACGTATATCTTAATGCCTAAGAAAGAAGGCACATTTAATTTAGGGCCGGCCACGATAAAAATGAAAAATTCGAATTATAGCTCGAACTCATTAGTCATTAAAGTACTGCCTCCAGATAAAGCATCTGAAGCTGCGTCTTCAGGCTCGGGGGGCAGTCAAGCGACATCCGGTTCTTCCAATATCGGGAGTGATGAGTTATTCGTTCGGATGAATGTTTCGAAACGTAGCGTTTATGAGCAGGAGGGATTTTTAGTTACGTTCAAACTCTATTCTCTGTATGATGCGGCATTGAACGATGTGAAGTTTCCTGAATTTGAAGGGTTTCTTGCTCAGGATATCGAGTTGAATCCACAATGGACGCTCGAAAATTATAATGGACGTAATTACCGAGCGGTCGTAATCAAACAGACCGTGCTTTATCCGCAACGTGCGGGTAAAATTACGATAGAAGGAGGCAAATATGACGCCGTAGTCCGCATCCGTTCGAAACAACGCGTGCGCAGTATTTTTGACGACTTCTTCGATACGTACCAAGATGTGAAAAGAGTGCTTACGACTGCACCGGTAACGATCGACGTCAAGCCGCTTCCGAGCGGTAAACCGGCTTCTTTCCAGGGAGCGGTAGGTTCCTACACAATGAAAGCAAGCATCAATTCCGATCGCATTAAAACGAACGAAGCCGTTACGATCAACGTGACACTTTCAGGAAATGGAAATATTAAATTAGCTAAAAATCCGGAAATCACTTTCCCGAATGATTTTGAAGTGTATGATCCGAAAGTAGATAATAATATCAAGACAACTCCTTCGGGTACAAGCGGAACGAAATCAATTGAATACATGGCTATTCCGCGTTATGCCGGCAACTTTGAGATTCCGGCTGTTCAATTTTCGTATTTCGATTCCCAAGACGGTTCCTATAAAACGCTTTCGTCTCAACCGTTCAAACTGCACGTTGAGAAAGGAGCCGGAAGTGAGAATGCCTCCGGACCGGTCATTTCAAATTTCGGAACGCAAGAAAGTGTCAAATATTTGGGTCAAGATATCCGATATATCAAAGTGTCCAAACCTCATTTTGTATCAAATAGAGAGGTCTTTTTCGGATCGTTCATGTATATAATGGCGTATCTGCTTATTGCTGTTTTATTTATGGTCTTCTTTGCCATTTATCGCAAACAGGTGAAAGAAAATGCAAACATTGCGCTTGTACGTACGAAAAAAGCGAACAAAATAGCCGTTCGTCGCTTGAAAAAGGCTGAGAAATTATTGAAAGAGAAGAAAAAAGAAGAATTCTATGATGAAGTTCTTCGCGCGGTGTGGGGATATCTGAGCGACAAGCTGAACATTCCACAAGCGAGTCTGACAAAAGACAACGTTGAGGCTGAATTAATGGTGTTTGGGGTAGATGAAGAGATGAGTAATCAATTTATAAGTATCCTGAATACGTGTGAATTTGCACGTTATGCACCGAGTCAGGCACCTGAAGCAATGGATCAATTGTTCAAGCAGACGGTCAATGCCATCGGTAAAATGGAAAACATAATTAAAAAGTCATGATGATGAGAATAATATGTAAAATACTGTGTTTCGGATTAATCCACTTGATGTGCGGTATATCCTTGACGGCACAAGAAACGGCTATTAAAGAAGCCGAAGTTGCATATAAACAAGAGAACTATGCCAAGGCCATTGAATTATATGAAGATTTGTTGAAGAACAATGGCGAGTCGTATGAAATTTACTACAATCTGGGAAATGCATATTACAAAACGAATAAGATTGCACCCGCTATCTTAAATTACGAACGCGCCTTATTGCTGAATCCCGGTGATGGAGATGTCCGTTTTAATTTAGAGATGTCCAGACTCCGAACGACAGACAAAATAGAACCGATTGGTGAATTCTTTTTAGTCAAGTGGCTTCGCTCTATCCGGAATTTATTGAGTGTCGACGTATGGGCAAGTATGGGGATCGTATGTTTCATTCTGTTTATCGGCTGTCTGACCTTGTTCTTTTTTTCCAAATGGATGCGGTTGAAAAAAATCGGATTTTATGTCGGAATCTTTTTATTACTAACGGTTATCATAGCCAATATCTTCGCTTGGAGTCAGAAAAAAGCATTGACTACGCGTGATACCGCGATTATTTTTGCGCCTACGATTACGATTAAAAGTTCTCCGGATGCGAGTGGTACCGATTTGTTTGTTTTGCACGAAGGAACAAAAGTGCAGATTAAAAGCACGTTGGGAGAATGGTATGAGATTCGTTTAGAAGACGGAAAAGAGGGATGGATTCCTCAAAAAGAGCTTGAAAAAATCTAAACTCGCATGTTGGAGAGTATCTTAGAATATGAACGAAGTCTCTTTTTATGGCTCAATGGCGGACATACGCTTTATTGGGACCATTTCTTTTGGATGTACTCCGGAAAGATGGTGTGGATACCCTTGGCGCTTTTTGTTTTATGGATTATTTGCTACAAAAGGTCATGGAAAGAATCTCTTCTGATCTTACTGTTTATCACATTGACCATCACGCTGTGTGATCAATTTGCCTCGAGCGTGTGCAAACCGCTTTTTACACGTTTCCGTCCCACGCGCCATCCGGATTTTATGGATCACGTCCAAACGGTCATAAATCCGTTGACAGGAAATCCGTATCTTGGTGGACGTTACGGGTTTATTTCCAGCCATGCAGCCAACGCGTTCGGGTTTGCTACATTTACGATGCTGCTTTTTCGTTACCGCTGGTACACCTATGGGATTATGCTATGGGCCATCTTGATGTCGTATACACGCATTTATTTAGGCGTTCATTTTATTTCCGATATTATTCCGGGCATCTTATCCGGATGCTTCTTTGGGTGGTTTTGCTTTGAAATTTACCGGGTTATTCGTACTCGAACAATAAAAAGAGTAGGGGAGTCTTCCCTTCTTGTCTATGAGGTCTCTCATGTCCGTTATATTCTTTACGCAATGTTGGCTACCATTGCTTTTATGCTTGTATATAGTGGATTAGGGGTTCCTGCATGGAAGTGAGAAGATGGACTTTTTATAAAATATGGTTTTTCTCCTGAAAAATCCTCAAAAAAATCGTTTGTTCTATTTTTATGTCTTATATTAGTGGGCGAATTTTAAATATATTAAATAAAAACAAACCATGACGAAAACAATCACTTTTAACGAGCTTAGGGATATCAAAGACCGTTTGCCGGATGGTACGATTCATCGTATCGCGGAAGAATTAGGAGTATCAGTAGAAACTGTCCGGAATTACTTCGGAGGAGAAAATTACAGGGACGGTAAGAGTTGCGGATTACATATCGAATCCGGACCGAATGGAGGAATTGTGGTTCTAAGTGATACCACTATTCTAGATCGTGCGTTAGATATTTTAGGAACAAACCCTTTATCGGAAGCGTAAACATGGAAAAACAGTTAGTCACATTAGCTATTCACACGTATGAAAAGGCTCAGATTCTGAAAACTCTCCTTGAGTCGGAAGGAATAGAGGCTTATATTCATAATGTGAATCAGATTCAGCCTGTCATCTCAGCCGGCGTTCGTATACGCATCAAAGAAAGCGACTTACCTCGAGCTTTACGGTTGATTGAGGATACCCAATGGTTGAACGAAGATGAAATGGAAGATGCACCTGAGAAAATCCTGAAAAAGGTTTTAATCCCAGTCGATTTCTCGGATTATTCGATCAGAGCGTGTGAAATAGGGATAAATTATGCACATCAAATTGGGGCAGAAGTCATGTTGTTACATGCCTATTTCAGCACGTATATCCCTTCTGCATTGCCGTTTGCGACTCGTGAACCTGTGGCGACCGGAGGCTCTAATAATGAAAACATTCACATGGTTTATAAACAGGTACAAAAGGATATTGAAAATATTTGTACGCTGATAAACAGGAAGATGGAAAGTGGAGAATGGCCTCGCGTCAGATATAACTATATCCTGAGAGAAGGTTTGCCGGAAGAAGAAATTATGGCTTATGCCAAAGAATATCATCCGACCTTGATTGTTATGGGTACACGCGGGAAAAATCAGAAAAATGCCGACTTAATCGGAAGTGTCACAGGTGAAGTTATTGAACAAACCAAAATGCCGCTTTTAGCTATTCCCGAACATGTTCCTTTCACGAATCTGAATGATGCCAAACGGATTGCTTTTGCGATCTCTTTTAACCAGCGTGATATTTTGACGTTCGATAAGTTTGTTGACTTTTTCAAGGATGATCCTGTACAGATTCAATTGTTCAATATTTCGACCAGTCGTAACGAATGGAATGATATTCGCTTGTCGGGATTGAACGAGTATCTGAAGAAACAATACCCGGATTTGAAGATAGAATATACTGTCTTGAATGATGGTGATTTATTGGAAGCTATTGAGACATTTGTCAAAGAAAAACAGATCGATATGATTGCATTTAGTACGTATCGTCGCAGTATGATCACGCGGATATTCAATCCGAGTCTTGCGCGTAAAATGCTTTTTCATAGTAATACACCGCTTTTGGTAATTCCAATTTAATGGTTTATTTCAATCATAATTACTATTATGTAAAATAGGAGGTGTTACTCGAATACAATTTGAAAATATCGTTTGTGCAAAAAAAGAGCTGAACCCAAATTGGTTCAGCTCCTTTTTATTGTTCAGATAAATCGATTACTTATTCATTGCGGCTTCTATCTCATCGAACTTTTCGTTCATATTCAGATTATAATAGATTCCTCTCAGCCCGATTAAGAACTCCTTTTCATCGGGCTTAAGCTCGCGCGCTTTTTCAAAAAACGGAAGGGCCTTTCTGAAGAAATCTTCAGCTTTTGCTTTTTCTTGTTTATATAGAGTAGCATCCGATATAGAGTTGGCATTATCTAGTGTACTCACTCCTTGATTATAGTAAATACGTCCCATACTGAAATTATTGGCTGCGCTATTGGGATCCAATTCAACGGCTTTTTTGTATGCTTCTTCAGCCTGAGCATAATCTTTCAAACCAGTTTCGTATACACTTCCTTTCGCATAATATAATTGAGCACTGTTCGCATTTTTCGAAATAGCCGTGTTCAACAACTGCAAGGCCTGATCATTCCTTCCGGTGTAGATGTACAAGTTTATCAAGCTGTTCAAGAAATAGCTTGAATCGGGAAATAAGGTCATTCCTTCTTCCAGTGTTTTTTCGATGTTTGCCGTGTCTTTTGCCTGTTCGTACTCATAGCAAAGCGACTGATATACATCGTAACGTCGATAGTCCGTATCTTTTGCTCGATTCAGGTTCTTAATGGCTAGCTGTACATCATCCAGCTGCATTGCGGCAATAGCCGAATAGAACTGTACGATCATATAGTTCGAGTCTCTTTGAGCGACCTTTTCATCTTTCATAAAAGGCAGGTTGGCAATCTCAATGTATTGATCGAAGAAATCGCACGATTTTTTGTAATCTTTCTGATCAAAGTAGTAGGCTCCGCCGTTCAGATAGTAAATATGATTGGCATTGAGCGTACCTTTGATATGTTTGGTGTATTTCGGTTTTACCTTTCCTTTTTCATTCGGGAGCTGATCCAATTCGTACGCTTTTTTGAAGTACGGCAGAATATTTGCCAAAGCTTCATACATTACAGGCTCATTAGGTTGTTGGCCTAAAATCTGCTTGGTGCTCTCGGAACTAAATTGAGCGTCTTCGATCTGTCCGGCCACGTACCATGTTTTTGCATCATCCTTCGTCTCCGGATTTTCCAATGCTCCTTTAATTAAGGTTCGCGCTTCCTTAAAGTCCGGCTTTGAATCTTTTGCGATACGCTCAGCTTCCGTTACCGCTTTTTTTTGCGCAAATACAGTTGTTGCCATCAGGCAGAAACCGATTGTCATTACTACTTGTTTCATGTCATTTAAAATTTTGATGTTAATACTTTATTCTTTTTCTTCTTCAATCATGTTGTTGTCTTCTATGACCTCCGTACCGTTTTCCGGTTTAATTTCGTTCGAAACTTCTTCTGTTTCTCCATCGCCAACCTTGTTTTCTTCCGATTCGGACAAGACTTTGCATACAGATGCGATTTCATCGTTGCGTTTTTCCAGATTAATCAGTCGTACTCCTTGTGTCGCACGACCAATAATATTCAAATCAGCGACTTTCATACGAATCGTAATACCGGATTTATTGATGATCATCAAGTCGTTTTCTTCCGTTACATTCTTAATGCCCACCAATTTGCCGGTCTTTTCTGTGACGTTGATCGTTTTAACCCCTTTTCCTCCCCGGTTGGTAATCCGGTAATCGTCAATCTTCGAACGTTTTCCGTAGCCTTGCTCCGAAACAACGAGAATGGTCTCTTTTTCCGTATCTCGGATACAAACCATACCGATTGCTTCGTCGTTTTCGTCATCTAGAGTCATTCCGCGTACGCCCGCTGCCGTACGTCCCATCACGCGCACTTTGCTTTCATGGAAACGGATGGCCCGACCATTCCGATTGGCAATCAACACTTCGTTGTTTCCATCCGTCAGTCGTACTTGAATCACTCCGTCTCCTTCGTGCAATGTAATCGCATTAACGCCATTTTGGCGTGGGCGTGAATAAGCAGCCAAGAGTGTCTTTTTGATTATTCCTTTTTTCGTACAGAAGAGTAAATAATGGGAATTGGTAAATTCCGTATCGGTTGTTAAGTTTTTGATCCGGATAAACGCGTTTACGCTATCGTCCGAATCAATGTTTAAGAAGTTCTGGATCGCTCTTCCTTTCGCGTTTTTGGCGCCCTCGGGGATTTCGAATACTTTTTTCCAGAAGCATCGTCCTTTAGCGGTGAAAAACAGGATGGTAGCATGCATCGACGCGGGGTAAATATATTCGACGAAGTCTTCTTCGCGTGTTTCGGATCCTTTCGCCCCTACTCCACCCCGTGCTTGTGCACGGAACTCGCTCAAAGGTGTACGTTTAATATATCCCATGTGTGAGACTGTAATAATCATCTCATCGTCAGCATAAAAGTCTTCCGGGTTTAATTCTTCGGAAGCATAGACAATGTCGGTCTTACGCTCATCTCCGTATTTGTCAATGATTTCCTGAAATTCGTCCCGAATGACTCCCATCAGCATATCCTCATTTTCCAGAATTTCTTTTAATCGTGCGATTAACTTTTCTATCTCTTCATATTCGGCACGCAGTTTTTCCTGTTCAAGTCCTGTCAATTGGCGCAAACGCATTTCAACGATAGCCCGGGCTTGTATTTCAGTCAATTCGAAACGTGCCATCAAATTGCTGATCGCTTCCTGAGGACTGCCTGATTGCTTGATGATGGCGATCACTTCGTCGATATTGTCCGAAGCAATAATCAATCCTTCCAAAATATGAGCGCGTTCTTCGGCTTTCTTCAGGTCGTATTTCGTACGACGTATCACGACATCCCGCCGATGATCGACAAAATTTCCGATCAATTCTTTCAGATTCATCAGCTTCGGCCGCCCATTCACCAATGCGATATTGTTGACACTGAATGACGACTGTAAAGCGGTCATCTTATATAGTTTATTAAGAACGACATTCGCATTGGCCTCGCGTTTCACATCGACGACGATACGCATACCGCTACGGTCTGATTCGTCATTCACATTCGAGATGCCATCGATACGTTTCTCGTTCACGAGGTCGGCAATCGTTTTGATAAGCTCGGCTTTATTTACAAGGTATGGGATCTCGCTAATGATGATTTTCTCATGCGTCTGTGCGCTTTCTATTTCGGCTTTTCCACGTAGTATAATACGTCCGCGTCCCGTTTCGAAGGCGTCTTTGACACCGGCATACCCGTAGATGGTCGCACCTGTCGGGAAATCAGGCGCTTTTACGTACGTCATCAGGCCGGGCACATCGATTTCTCCACGCGTGTCGATATAAGCTTGACATGCCTGGAGTACTTCCTTCATATTGTGCGGAGGCATGTTGGTGGCCATTCCCACGGCAATCCCTGACGCTCCGTTAATCAATAGGTTGGGTATACGTGTGGGAAGTACGACGGGTTCCTTTAAGGTATCATCGAAGTTCAGTTGGAAATCAACCGTATCTTTATCAATGTCGCGTAGCATTTCTTCGGCCAATTTGCTCATCCGCGCTTCCGTGTAACGCATAGCCGCCGGGTTGTCTCCGTCTACGGAACCGAAATTACCCTGTCCGTCTACTAAGGCATAACGCATCGACCAGTTTTGCGCCAAACGAACCAGTGCGAAATAGACCGAAGAGTCACCATGCGGGTGATACTTACCCAATACTTCTCCGACGATTCTCGCCGATTTTTTGTACGGTTTATCGGATGTATTCCCCAGTTCACTCATTCCAAATAAGATGCGTCGATGGACGGGTTTGAATCCATCTCTTACATCCGGAAGCGCACGCGAAACAATGACCGACATTGAATAATCAATGTAGGCTGATTTCATTTCATTATTAATGTCAATCTTAATAATTCTATCTTTTTCAGTCATTTAGTGTGTTATTAATAATTCTTCAACTGTATATTCGAAAAAAACATGCTAATTTACGGGTTTTTCACCAATGGGCAAATGTTTTGCTGTAAAAAAATGCAAGAATACGTTCAATATTCTTCAGTATAGTCAAAAAGGGGGGATCGTTTTATTGGAAAGGATAATAATAATTTGATATGCTGGATGATATGGTGATATGCAGGTGAAAAGCGTTTTTTTTAATAATCTTAATAAGATTCTTTCGTTATTGAATCAATTATCTTTTAAATTTGCATCGTAAATATGTTTAATCATGCAGTAGAGATGAAGATATATATCGCGAAAACCTTTTTTGTTTGGATAGTAACCGTCGGCTTTTTATCGGCATGCGCTTCGGATACCAAAAAGGTAAAAGAGAATGATATTCGTTTTGATACGATAGCTGTAAAAGAGAGCTATCATATGAAAAATATGGAGACGAATCCCGGCTGTTCATTGCAAATAAACTTTCTGTTTCCGGTCGAATATCCCAATCAGGATGTGCTAAAAGCCGTACAACAACAGTTTACCAAAGCTTTTTTTGGCGATGATTATATGCCATTTTTACCGAGAGAGGCTGTAAGTCAATATGTTGAGAATTATTTGAATGACTTTAAGAAACGGGAAACGGATTTCGAGTCGGATATTGAAGAGCACGGCTCGGAACCTCAGAATGAATGGTATTCAAGCTATGAGATTCTTAGCGACAGTATCTGTTATAATCAGAACGACTTGTTAAGCTTTGTGGTGTCGAAGAAGTATGATACGGGAGGGGCACACCATGCACATAGCTATGCGAATCGGGTGATTGACCTTAAGACCGGAGAACGAGTGACGGAACGAGACATTTTTATTGAAGATTATCAGGACGATCTTGCTAAAATTATTGTAGATGCCATTGCGCTATATAATAATGTAGACAAGGCTTCGGACCTTGAGAATATCGGCTTTTTCAATATCAATGAGATTTATCCGAACAGGAACTTTTATGTAGATGAAGTCGGCGTTACGTACACGTTTAATGAATACGAGATCGCGGCGTATGTAGTCGGTGCTACCTCCGTGCGGATTCCATACGAAAAGATACGCCATTTACTGCGTAAAGAGAGTCCGATCGCCCATATCGCCTTTTGAGACATGGAGGTTATCGAGCGTTATTATCCCCATCTGAGCGAGTTGCAACGCGAGCAATACGCAGCATTGTATAGCCTTTATACAGAATGGAATGCAAAGATCAATGTGATATCCCGGAAAGATATCGACAACTTATATATTCATCATGTGCTGCACTCGCTGAGCATTGAAAAGCTACTTCATTTCAGACCCGGAACGTCAGTCATGGATGTCGGTACGGGGGGCGGATTTCCGGGTATTCCGCTGGCCATTCTTTTTCCGGAAGTCTCGTTTCATTTAATCGACAGCATCGGAAAGAAAATTAAAGTCGTGCAGGCGGTGGCCGAGGCTATCGGACTGAAAAATATGACGACGTGTCACGAACGGGTGGAAAGTGAAAAAGAACATTTTGACTTTATCGTAAGCCGTGCCGTCATGCCTCTGCAAGATTTAGCCAAACTCGTTCGTAAAAACGTACGGAACACGCAGCAGAATTCGCTACCCAACGGTCTGATATGCCTGAAAGGCGGAGAACTTCAACACGAGATTGCTCCTTTTCGTAAGCAGGCCGTTTGCTTAGATCTGAATACCTATTACAAAGAGCCTTTTTTTGAGACAAAAAAATTAGTATATATTCCTTTATGATTAAGATAAAGTGCTTTGAATTCAACCTGTTTGCCGAAAATACCTATGTGCTTTACGACGAAACGAAAGAAGCTGTGATTATCGATTGCGGCTGCACGTCGGCCGGTGAAGAGAAGGTCTTGTCGGATTTTATTGCGGCTCATGAGCTGGTACCGAAGCTATTGCTTTGCACGCACCTGCATCTTGACCATATTTTAGGCAACGCTTTTATTCATAGAACATACGGTCTTTCGCCCAAAGCACATCGGCTGGAGGTCGAACAGATTCCTCCTCTCGACATTCAAATGAGACAGATGGGACTTCATGCTTCGGGCAATACCGTTCCGGTAACGGATTTTCTGAACGAGAACGAGCCGATCCGTTTCGGACATTCGGAACTCGCCGTATTATTGGTTCCGGGACATTCGCCCGGCAGTCTTGCCTTTTACAGTCCGGCCGACGGCTTCATCATCTCCGGCGATACCTTGTTTGCGGGAAGTATCGGACGAACAGACTTGTGGGGAGGAAGTTACAGCATGCTTATTTCGGCGATTCAAGACAAAATTTTATCTTTGCCCGACGAGACGCTTGTCTGTCCGGGGCACGGTCCGTCTACGACCGTGATCGAAGAGAAATTACATAATCCTTTTTTATAAAACAATGTATAAAGTATAACATGGAGACCAACAAATTTGCAAATCGCCACATAGGCGTCACAACCGATCGAGACAAAGCCGCGATGCTTGAGGCTGTCGGTGTGAAATCGACAGACGAATTGATTGACCAGATTATTCCGTCGAATATCCGTCTGAGAAAACCGCTTCATTTACCCGCACCGATGACGGAGCGGGAGTTTGCGGAACACATTGCCGAGCTTGCCTCTAAGAATAAAATCTTTACATCATACATCGGCATGGGCTGGTATGATACGATATGCCCTGCTCCCATTCTGCGGAATGTGTTTGAGAATCCGGGCTGGTACACTTCGTACACGCCCTATCAGGCCGAAGTGTCGCAAGGCCGGTTAGAAGCCTTGTTTAACTTCCAGACCATGATTTGCGAACTGACCGGCATGCCGCTGACCAACTGTTCGCTGCTCGACGAAGCAACGGCGGCTGCCGAAGCCGCGACGATGCTCTTCCATACGCGCAGCCGTGAGCAAGTGAAAAATGAAGCGAATCAGTTGTTTGTAGATGAAAACGTGTTGGAGTCGACCTTGGCCGTTATACAGACACGAATGTCTGCGCAGGGTATCGAGGTGGTGACGGGTAATTACCGTGAGGTCGCCTTATCCGGCAAGATGTTCGGAGCGATTCTTCAATATCCCGACGGTAACGGTACGGTCAACGATTATCAGGATTTCGTGGAGGCAGCGCATGCCGAAGGGATACGCGTTGCCGTAGCGGCCGATCTGATGAGCCTCGTCCTGCTGACACCTCCCGGCGAATGGGGAGCAGACGTCGTGTTCGGAACTTCGCAGCGTTTCGGGATTCCGATGTTTTACGGCGGGCCTTCGGCCGCGTATTTCGCGACGAAAGACGAGTACAAGCGAATGATTCCGGGACGTATCATCGGACTCTCGGTCGATGCCTACGGACATCCGGCTTACCGTCTGGCGCTTCAGACACGCGAGCAACATATCAAGCGCGAGAAAGCGACATCGAACATCTGTACCGCGCAGGCGCTTCTGGCCACGATGGCAGGTTTTTACGCGGTGTATCACGGAGCCGAAGGGTTAACGGATATCGCTTCACGGATTCACCGTTACGCCGGTTTTCTGGCCGACGAACTCGAAAAACTTGGCTATAAACAACTGAATACAAATTTCTTCGACACATTAAAGATCGAACTGCCCTCCCATGTGCCGATGAACACGTTGCGTGAAATCGCGTTGGAGTGTAACATCAACCTCCGGTATTTCGAAGAGGGGCATGTGGGTATCAGTATCGATGAAACAACGCGTCCCGAGCATCTCAACATCTTGTTGCAGATCTTTTCCGGGGTTGCGGGACTGCCTAATCCGCCGGCAACGGATATCCCCGCAAAGCTCTATTTCGATCTTACATTCCTGCGTACGTCGTCTTTCCTGCAACAGGATACGTTTAAAAAATACCGTACCGAAACGGAGTTGATGCGATATATCAAGCGTTTGGAACGCAGAGATATTTCGCTGGCTCATTCGATGATTCCGCTGGGATCGTGCACGATGAAGCTGAACGCGGCCTCCGAATTGCTGCCCTTGCTCAATCCCGCTTTCCAGAATATCCATCCTTACGCACCGGTCGATCAGGTGAATGGTTATATGGAACTGATTGAAAATCTGTCGTCATACCTGATCGAGATTACCGGTCTGAAGGGAGTGACCCTGCAACCGAATTCGGGGGCGGCCGGTGAATACGCGGGATTGCGGATCATTCGTACTTACCTCGAAAGCATCGGACAGGGACACCGCCATGTGGTGCTGCTGCCCGCTTCGGCACACGGAACCAATCCCGCCAGCGCCATTCAGTGCGGATTCACAACGGTGACCGTACTCTGCGACGAAAAAGGGAATATCGATTTGACCGACTTCCGTACGAAAGCCGAAGAGCAGAAAGACGTTCTTGCCGCAAGTATGATTACTTATCCCTCTACGCACGGTATCTTCGAGGCAGATATCAAGGAGATGTGCGACATCGTTCACGCGTGCGGCGGACAAGTGTATATGGATGGCGCCAACATGAACGCGCAGGTCGGACTGACCAGCCCGGGAGTAATCGGCGCCGATGTTTGCCATCTGAACCTGCATAAAACGTTTGCGTCGCCTCATGGCGGTGGCGGACCCGGTGTCGGGCCGGTCTGCGTGGCCGAGCATTTGCTTCCTTTCCTCCCCTCCCACCCCGTGACGTTCGGAAACAGCCGAAACACCGTTGCGTCAGCTCCTTACGGAAGCGCCGGCATCTTGCCGATCACGTATGCCTACATTCGTCTGATGGGTACTGAAGGACTGACCGAAGCGACGCGAATCGCGATGCTGAACGCCAACTACCTGGCGGCAAAACTGAAAGAGGCTTACGGGATTGTCTACACGGGAGCGAACGGGCGCGTCGGTCATGAGCTGATACTCGAATGTCGTGTGCTTAAAGAACGCTCCGGAATCGATGAGAACGATATTGCCAAACGGTTGATGGATTTCGGATACCATGCTCCCACCCTTTCTTTTCCGGTGCACGGAACCTTGATGGTAGAGCCGACCGAAAGCGAAAGCAAGGAGGAGTTGGATCGTTTTGTCGAAGTGATGGAATGTATTCGTCGAGAAATAGATGAAGTGGAAAGCGGTATCGCATCGAAAGAAGATAACGTGCTCAAAAACGCTCCGCACCCCGAATACGAAGTCACTGCCGACGAATGGAACCATCCTTATTCACGTTCGAAAGCGGCATTCCCGTTGGAATGGCTGCATGACAATAAGTTCTGGATTAATGTGGCGCGTGTCAACAATGCGTATGGCGACCGCAACTTAGTCCCGACCCTTTGCAGTTGTCAATAAAGAGTCGTAAGCCGCTTCATAGGATATTTAATACCGTCCGGAAACCGGGTATGATACGTTCGGAACCTGACGAAGGGTGGTTCGGAACGTACCGGAAGGACGTTCCGAACGTATCGGCAGGTAGTTGGGAACGTATGTGCGAGTGGTTCGGAGCCACTCATGGATACGTTCCGAAGCAGGTGCCGGGTAGTTCGGGAACGTACCCGGAGTAGTTCCGAGGTCAACGGTGAGTATTTCCGAACCACCCATCGATACGTTCGGAGATACCCGTCGGGTTATAAAGAACCACCCGACGGGTGCCTCTGAGCTACCCATCGGGTGGTTTGAAAATACCCGCAGACAGGTTCCGAAATACCCGTCAGGTATTTCCGAACTACCCACCGATAGGTTCGGAACTACCCATCGACCACCTCGCAAATACTTTTGGAGCATATTATCAGTTTGTTAGCGTTCGGCAGTCAGCATTCAGCGGTCAGTCCTTCGGACGTTTAGTTGTTTGTTGTTTAGCGTTCCACTCAACAAATAAACAACTCAACGCCCGAAGGGCTTCACTTTTTAATGGTTTGTCAGCTTTCAGTGGTCAGCTTTCAGCCAACAGTCAAAACAACTCACAACAAATAAACAATTCAACATCTCAACGCCCGAAGGGCATCACTTTTCACTATTCGTTTTTCACTTTTCTCTCACTTCTTAATCAATTTCTGCGTATACGTCTGTCCGTCTTTGACCACGCGCACGAAGTAGAGTCCTGCCGGCAGTCCGGCCATCGGGATTTGGAATGTCGGCTCATCGGTCCGGAACGACCGCAGCATCGTCATACCGCTCCATAGCTGGATTTCGTAGGTGCTTCTCTCGGTCGAGAGCACGCTTAATCCGCTGACTTCGTCCGTCTCCATCAGCTGCAAGGTCACTTCGTCCGTTGTAGGGTTGGGGGAGAGGGTGAGATAAAGATTATCGTAAACCCCAATTCCCATGGTGTAATAATCTCCTACTCCACATTCATTTGTCGCTCTGCACACAAGTTGATAAGAGCCGGGATTATAAAAAGCAATATCAATCGATTCCGTACCGTTACCATACAGATAGTTGCCATTCAGAGGATTTAATATCCATTGATAGCTTGAAGGAATAGGTGCGTTATTGCTTATAACGGCACGATATGAAGCATATTGTCCTGTTGGAACCCTCTGCTCTCCAATAATATAACTAATAGATGGTGCACCAAAATAGGTTTCTTTGGTTAATAATGCAATTCTTATATTGTTAAGCAATATCTCTGCATTAATAATTTCCATCCCGTTACGAAATTTAGTAAAAGTAGCAGTATGGGTTCCTTGTCCTGAAGTCAATGTAACATTATTATTGCTTAAACTCCACCGTACTATTGCTCCCTGCGGAAGGTTTTCTACCGTATAGGTTGCCTGATTGCAGACCGACGTGGGACCGGAAAGGCGAGGAGCTACGGCAGCATGAGCATCCACAAGGCCATAACCATACGTATTGTCAAATCCGGCAGAGCCTAAATCTCTTGCCGTATTTTGGAGTATTGTTCTCACTTGAGCCTCCGTCAAATCGGGTCTTACGGATAACATCAACGCCGCGATGCCCGCTACTTGAGGACAGGCGGCGGAAGTACCGCCAAAATTTGCCATATAGTTTGTATTATTATACCCGAGATTACCCATTCTATCTGTTGTTCTTATATTTCCGGAAAGATTAACATTCCCACTCGGCGCAACCAAATCCATTGAAGCTCCACGCTGGCTGTAATTCCAAATATTGCCTCTGTTATCAATTGCCCCTACAGTAATAACCCCTTCTACATTAGAGGGAAAAGCGACGTTCGTAACCCCTTGCAGCCCCCAAGCATTACCTGAGGCGAAAATAACAGGGCAGCCGCGTCCATTCCTTCCTTGAGTGCGCGCCCTGTTGATTGCGGCAACTATAGCATCCGAAATATTAGCTGTTGCACCATATCCCCAAGAATTACTTAATACATCGGCAGCGTGAGTATCCCAAGCTGCATCAATGGCATTGGCTATATCCTGAAATGTCTCTCTGTATCGGACAAAATCCATCCAGTAATACCCATTAAATATCTGGTCTATAAACCAGTCATTAAAAATGTTGATGGGTATTATGCGAACTTGCGGGGCAATACCTCTAATCCCCATACCATTATGATTTGCGGCAATAATCCCTGCGCAAGCCTGTCCATGACCTATAGGGCTGTCATTGTCGTTCGGATAAGGAGTTGAAGGAGGATTGGTGTTATTGGGAGCGCCGTTTCTGTTGGGGTTCTCTGCGGATGACCTCGCCGTAAATCCGGGCAGCAAACGTCCGGCCATATCTTCGTGTGCCTCCACACCGTCATCTATAACCGCTACTCTTACGGATGTATTCCCCGTGGTTATATTCCATGCTTCAGGAGCATTAATATCGATGTTGTTTGTCCCGCCAAACTGTCCGGTATTGTTTAGGTAATACTGCTGAGGATAAAGCGGATCGGTTTGCGTCTGGGTTTTGCGTAACGGAAAAGAGAAGTTCGGATGGCAATACTCTACTTTCCCACTTTCGTATATCCGGTTTGCATACTCAAACAACTTGCTCCAATCATTTACATCCAATACAAAAGTATTGTACTTGCTTTTATGAATAACCTTTACATTATTCTCGGTTAATGCAATAATCTGATTAATTTCAATGCCTTTTTTAGGTGCTAACAATATCTCTCCCGTGACGTATAACAATTCTTTATTAATGGAATAAGCAGGAAGAATATCGACAACACCTGACAACTTTCGTATTTCGTGCAAAGAAAGCGCTTCAGAGTTGACAACTTCCGTATAATTTTCCAAACGGTCAGTAGAGTGTATTTTGCTGTTTCCTTGCAAAGCGCTTCTTGTCTGATACGACGATACGGATGACGATAATTTTACAACAAACTTATTTTCGATCTCGGTTAAAAACTGTTTTTTTCCTCCTGACCAGTAATAGTTCTGCTGTCCGGACAAGTGTGCTCCGGCTGTAAATAGCAGAAGCAAAATGATGATATTCTTTTTCATGATGGATTTATTTTTTATGGTTTGTGTGCAATGATTTTTGTTATCATATAGGTATTGGCTGGAGGACGCCCCTGATACCATAAGCATATCACCGGTTCATCCGGTTGAAAAAGCTTTCGGTTTTTCTCTTCTTCCGTCAGCTCCCGATATTCGAAGTGCAGCCACGTTCCCTCTTCCATAAGCTCAACAGGCAAACCTATCCGATTAAAAAGAGGCACTGAAATTGCATTTCGGTAATTCCACGTTCTTCCGCTTCCGGCGGGAATGTTTTTCCCTTCAAGTCCTATACCTTTGGGGTTTTCCACTTCAATATAGAGTGCATACCCCTGACAAGGGCCTGTAGACCCCAAAATTTTTCCCTTGGCTTGATTCGGAGGATGTGTTTCCTTCTCGCACCCCGCTCCTGCTGTTAGCAAAAGCAAGGCGCCTATCCATAAAATAATTTGCTGTTTCATGTTTTTCTATTTTTTTAAATTGATACTTGTTTTCCGCATTCCGGATATTTCTTTTACGCTGCGCCTCCGGTGCGGTTTGCGAGGCGCATCGGC
>NZ_JAUMYS010000090.1:8362-10960 GCF_030528505.1 Tannerella sp. | reverse complement strand
TTTCACTTTTCGTTTTTCACTTTTCACTTCCAACTATTCGCTTCTCAAACTCTTCACCGGATTGGCATTCGCCGCACGCCAGTTTTGAAACGTCACCGTGGCGAAGGTCACCAAGGCCACGATCGCGAACGACAACGCGAACACCCACCAGTAAAGCGGCGTCTTGTAAGCAAAGTTTTCGAGCCACTTCACTACTGCGTAATACGCCGCAGGAGCGGCAAAGACGAAACAAACGGCTACGATTTTGAGATACGTCTTATTGAACATCACCAGAATCTGCTGTGTCGTCGAACCGAATACTTTGCGGATGCCGATTTCTTTCTTCCGATACTCGCTGTCGAACACCACCAAGCCGAACACGCCGACAAGCGATAAAATAACGGCCAACAACCCGAACAAGGTAATCATACTGCGCAGGCTTGTCTCCTTCCGATAAAGACGGTCGAAAATGGAGTCGTAAAATTCGATATCGACCGGATACGACGGATCGAGGTCTGCGATAGTCTTGCGAATATGCTCTACCGCGGCGTGGATGTCCGTACCCGCTTTCAGGCGGATATACGAAACCGGCAAAGGCCGCCTACCTGTCATTGCCAGACAGAGAATCTGATTCTCGTGACGAAGTGAAGTGATTTGCACGTTCTCGGCAAACCCGATAATTTCGCCGATATAATCAGCCCAGTTCCAGTACTTAAATAATCCCAATTCCATATTTAAACGCTGTTTGGCATAGTCGTTAAAGATAAAAACAGGTCGTTCGCCTCGCAAGTCCGATTCTGAAAAATCACGTCCTTCTTCTACGGAAATACCCATGACACGCAGGAAATTCCACGAAACTCTAATCATAAAATACGAAAACTCTTCTCCTTTATATACAGCTCCCTGCATAGCATATTCGTCCTGAGAACCTATTTTCTCGGAAGAAAAAGCCACTTCTTCAATACCTGCAAATCTCTTCAGACGGTTCGTATATTCATCGCTACGTTTCGAGAGACTCTGCCCCAACTCAACAACAGCAATCTGTTCTTTGTCAAAGCCGGTAGAGTACGTTCGCAAAAAATGATTTTGAAGCTGAATAAATCCGGCGGCAATAATCAGTCCCATCGAGATCACAAACTGAAAGCCGACGAGCACCGTACGTAACCGGCGGCCTTGGGGTGAAAGTCCGAAGCTCCCTTTAAGCGCCATGGCCGGCGGAAAAGAGGTCATGTAAAACGACGGATACAGTCCGGCGACGATCCCCGTCAGCAGAGCAACGGCACCCGTCAGCCCGATGAGTGTCAGGTTATGTAAAGGAGCGGTATCGGCGTCAACGAATGAAAGCATCATGCTGTCGGTCAAGCCCGCAACAATCAGAATCGCGACACCCCACGAAATCAGACAAATGATGACTGCCTCTGCCAAAAGCGACAGGCGCAACATCGCCGTCGAGCTGCCAAGCACTTTCTGTGTATTGATGCTTTTCATCCTCATCGGTGTCATGGCTGTACTGAAGTTGGTATAATTGACTGCCGCCACAATTAAAATGAGTAAGGCAATCGCAAAAAGGATGCGCGTCACGTCGGCATTGCCGCTACGGAAGATACGGCCATCGCCGCCTTCGTTCAAATAATAAACATCCATAAGCGGAACAAGTTTAATCGATTCATTCGGCAGGTCGATATTCGCAAAATCGAAATGGCTGTTAAATGCCTGTGCCACATCGTTGGCCGAAGCCGCATCATCAAGCCGGAGGTAACAGATGAAGTTGCGCGCCCCGAAATCCGTCTTCATATAGTCGTTGTCGATAGCCGTATAAATCGCGTTGCGTAACTGAGTGTTACCGGGGAAATCGCGGTAAACGGCGCCGACCGTTAAATCAGGCAACTCCTTCGTACCTTCTCTGCTTTTGCTCCAAATGCCGGCCTCGGCATGCAAAGCCTTACCGACAGCCGACTCGTGACCGAACAGGCGGCGTGCCATGCTTTCGGGGATGAGCACTTTGTCCGGCTGATGCAGACACGTCGGACTTCCCTCGATAATCGGAAAACCGAATGTCTGCACGATTTCCGGGTGACACGTCTGCACAATTTCACGAAAGCCATGTTTCTCCCCATTCGTCGTAACCGTGAAATATACCTCTCCAATAAACGGATTGAGCAACGTACCGGCTTCGATATGCGGCGATGCTTTCAGCACTTCTTCAATAAATCCGCGCGGCAAAATGGTCGAAAACATATCCGGCCCGGACAAATCGACACGAAACACACGCTCAACTCCCGGATGACAGCGGTCAAAGCTACGCTCGTAATCGACCTGCATCATAATCACCATAAACGCGGCAAAGGCGACCGACAACCCCGCCACGTTTAGCAGCGTCGCCATCTTAAAACGGCGAATCACACTCAATAGATTTCTGTATATCGTTCTCATTTCTGTTTCTTTTATTTGTTAGCAGTCAGATTTTCAGCATTCAATAATCAGCATTCAGCGTTCAGACACCACAAGTTGCACTAATTTAATTGTTATTCAGGTACACGGTGTAGAGACGCAATGATTTGCGTCTCTACGGAGCGTACTATGGTTGTTTTACCCAGCACAATGAATGATATATTCGCG
>NZ_JAUMYS010000090.1:5824-8352 GCF_030528505.1 Tannerella sp. | reverse complement strand
TTTCACTTTTCGTTTTTCACTTTTCACTTCCAACTATTCGCTTCTCAAACTCTTCACCGGATTGGCATTCGCCGCACGCCAGTTTTGAAACGTCACCGTGGCGAAGGTCACCAAGGCCACGATCGCGAACGACAACGCGAACACCCACCAGTAAAGCGGCGTCTTGTAAGCAAAGTTTTCGAGCCACTTCACTACTGCGTAATACGCCGCAGGAGCGGCAAAGACGAAACAAACGGCTACGATTTTGAGATACGTCTTATTGAACATCACCAGAATCTGCTGTGTCGTCGAACCGAATACTTTGCGGATGCCGATTTCTTTCTTCCGATACTCGCTGTCGAACACCACCAAGCCGAACACGCCGACGATAGAGATAAAAATCGCAATCAGACTAAACAGCGTGATCAGCATGCTGATCGCTGCCTCCTTTTCGTACAATCGCTGCAAAACGTCGTCGAAGAACCGCACGTTGAACGGATATTCAGGATCAAACTCGGTTAGTGTTGTACGCATATGTTCCATCGCCGCACGCATATCCGAGCCCGCTTTCACCCGGACATAGGCATGATTCTTCCAACGGCCCCAGTTTTGGGAGCCCCAGACGAAGAAAGCCATCGGAGCCACTTCGGTACGGAACGAAGCAAACTTCACATCGGGTATAATGCCGACAATCTCCGTGCTGTCGATCATCGTGCCAACTTCTAACTGAAACTGGTCGCGCGCTTTCTCATTAAACACATAAACACCGTGACGCGTATTCGCGTCCTCGATACGAAATTCGCGTCCTTCCGTAACCGATATCCCCATCACGTCCAAAAAGGAATAATCGACAGGAAGCACTTGATATTGAATTTTCTTATCATGGTAATCCCGTCCCCAACTCATATAAAAGTCGGTGCTGGAGATCAACTGATCGGCATACGTAACGCCTTCCACTCCCGCAAATTCTTTCATACGGTTCGTAAAAGCGTCTATGCTTTTATTAATTTGCTCATTGATATTCGTGACGATCAGCGCATCTTTTTCGTATCCCAACGGCGTGTGCTGCATAAAATGATTTTGCAGATACATAAATGACGCTCCGATGAGCAACGCAAACGAAGCGATAAACTGCACGCTGATAAGTGCGTTACGCAATACCCGGCCTTTCGGCGACAATCCGAAGCTCCCTTTCAAGACTAGCGCGGGCGGGAATGAAGTCATGTAGAACGACGGATACAGTCCGGCTAATAGCCCCGTCAGCAACGCGATCAGCGCGGTTCCACCTACAATCAGCGGTTGCGAAGCGACCGACAAGTCCGCATCAACAAGCGACGACAACTCCGTACGAGCAAACAACATCACTAACCCGATGGCCATGCCATATGAGAACAAACTGATCAGCATCGCCTCCAAGACCAACGACCGCCGGATAGTGCTCTGACTTCCTCCCAGCACTTTTTGCGTGTTGATGCTTTTGATCCGCATGGGCGTCAGCGCCGTGCTGAAATTCGTAAAATTAATACCCGCAATCACAATCACGACGATAGCTATCGCGAACAAGACCCGCAAGGTCTGGCGGCTGGCTTTGGGGGTAAAATCAAAGATCGCATCGGTTACATAATGCACCTCGGTCAAAGGAGTAAAACGCAGGCCTGCATTCAGTTTTTCCCAATCGACTTCGTCCGTTTGTCCAATCATCTGCGGGTTGGCTTTGTTATTCTTTTTAAAGTTTTCATAAACAGAGGATAGATTATCTGCATCGTCCATCCGAACGAACACCTGATAGTTCCAATTTCCCCAATCCGTTTTATTCTCGTTCTCAGGAATAGTAGTGTACACGATATTCTGTACAAGGGTATTGGCCGGAAAATCGCGATACACCGCCCCGACGGTCATATGACTGTACCGCCCGGTCAGCTGTCGACCTGCGGCCGATTCATTGCCGAACAGTTTCTGCGCCATACTAAGCGGTATCATCACATGATCCGGCTGCTTTAAGACATCTTTTGTACCCTCCACAAAATCGAACGTGAACACATCCGTATATTCGGGAGATACCTGCACACTTTTTTCTTCATAAAACTGCTTGATACCATTATTTTCAACGGAGAAAAACAGATCGGTACTATGAGGAAAAGACAGTGCACCGGCAACGATATGCGGTGAAGAAGCAAAAAAAGCCTCGGCTAACGGTCGATTGATGACCACCTGCGCACTTTCCTGATAGATAAATTCAACCCTGAAAATATTGGCATGATTGGGGTCGGAGGTATCGAATGTCCAATCGTAATCGATCTGCATCATAATCACCATAAACGCGGCGAAGGCGACCGACAATCCCGCCACGTTCAACAACGTCGCCATCTTAAAACGGCGAATCACACTCAATAAGTTTCTGTATATCGTTTTCATTTCTGTTTCTTTTATTTGTTAGCAGTCAGATTTCCAGCAATCGGCATTCAGCGTTCAGATACCACAAGTTGCACAAGTTATGACAAGTTACACTAATTTAATTGTTCGTTAGCATTCAGCCATCAGCATTCAGC